>JAUILP010000026.1 GCA_030432875.1 Oligoflexia bacterium
TACTGAAAAAGTCACTGTTTAACAGCCTAGTAATTTGGTCGTGGCTTACCTTATCCCCACCCAGAGCCATATTGGTGGCAGTCTTCTTAAAATGAATCGCCATCAACAGCAGAATATACCTGAACATCGTCATGCTTCATTTTCTCCAATGAAGTTAAAGACAATGATAATAAAGACTTTTAGGGATTTTAAAAGATCAAATAAACCTGTCACATGACGACTGGCTTGCGTTTTATGCAGGCAGAAAAACGATATTCCAGGTTTTAAGCGGGTTTCAGTTTATGGCTTGAAAGCTAGGACTAGCCACATTAACAATGATCAACATGAACCAAACTATTGCTGTAACTGATGTTACGCGTCGCGCGTAACATCAGCTTGAATATAAAGATAGCTTTTTAAAATCTCTAATAGAAGACTAAGGTCTTCAGGTGCAACGGCAACACCATCATTAATGGTAGCTTGAACTCTGTCGATAAGAGATTCTATTTCATCGAGGCTCACATCCTTGAGCGCTATATTTTTCACAAGTCTCTTTCACTGTAGCAATGATTATTTAAAAAAAATTAAAGGGTAGGAAACATAAACGCCTTTTTCGGCGAGATAAATTGGAGTCAATTGGCCTTTTTGAGACGACTTGATGTCCGAGGGAAGGTTTTGAATTCCATTGAGCGAACTCTGTAGGCAGATCACTCCCGGGACATCGAACTCTCAATCTGTGTAAAGAACACCTTCAAGTGGCTTGAGCAAAATAGGTTTGTCATAGATGCTCAATTCTAGCATTAACAGCTTTAGTTTCGGCCAGTGCTCGTCCGTGAGCAGTAGTCGTGGCATGGCAAACTCGTTGTTTAGTTACTCGTAAAACCAAAATCCGAGTTTGCCTCAACTTTTCAATTTTAAAGATTGAATCCTCTTCTTTGCCATTTCTCTATGCTTAGCCTTTGACTTTGGCGTGATCTTGATCATCGCCTCCCCCCCCGTTGCCTTCTTGCCTAGTGCTTCATACAAAGCTTTGAAAGCATCGAAACGATTGCTGGAATTCCCCACAAAAGACGCGGGTTTCGGAGCTAAATTATTTTTCCCTGAATCGCTGATATTTATGCAACAACGCACCAGATATTCGCTTTGAATTTTGAGTTTTTTTCTTCACCAATGTTTCGCGTCATTTTTTACAATGAGAACGGAGTTGCTCAGTGGTTCGCTTTGAGATATTCGCTTAATTTTTCTTTTGCACTGGCTCCTTCCTGACTATCAATCGTGCCAATTGTTTCGCTGATAACACTGGCAATCGGACTATCGGGGTCTCCATTAGCTGCAGCATCGGCCAGCGTGCTGAGGATGATTTCGGCATCTTCGACAGTCATTTCACTGAGGCGATCCAAATCAATAGAGCTTGGGTCTGCAGGGTCGATGGCAACAAATTGATTGAGGTACATGGTGGCATAAGCGCTCGTATACAGGCTGAGCTGATAACCCGCGCTGCTCGCATAATCGTAGGTTCCGGTATCCGTGCGATTTGCTTCGGGCATCGAATCAAGGAGATTTTTTGCTTGCCCCATAAAATTCAAGCTTTGAGCATATTCCTCGGCAGTGAGCACATCGGGATCTGGTAAAAATGAGCTAATAAGGTCAAATACTGAAGAATTATCAGCACCTGACCCAAGCACGTTAACGACCTCAAAGATATCAAAGCCTGCTTCAGCGGCGTAAGCAGAGGAAAGTAGGGGATAGATATCATAGGCTTCGGGATTCGCAGCGATTTCAGCCTCTAAAAGGCTGATGGCTTGCGGAGAATCTCCGTCATTGAGGGCTTTTTTCGCACGTTCTTTAGCGCTACCTTCTTCGCAAGTAATGCCGGGAGTCGGATTAGAGCAATCGAAGGCATTTTTATCGGCTTTGCAGCCCAGTGCTTCCAAAGTGAGCAGCCAACATAAAAATATTTTGCTAAAATAAATGTTCATCACAATAACTTTCTAAAAATCAAATCCTGATGTTAACGATAATTGATAAATTCCCCGAGAATTTAGTCCAGGGCCATTGCTGAGTTCGCGCCGATAATAAGTTGCTGTTAGGCGCATGATAATAAGGTCAATCTCTGCCCCGTAACTCGGAAACCCCTGATATAGCCCGGCACCAAGGCCGAGATAACCGCGTAGAAGTATCTTAGCGCCAAGATACGTTCTTTTAAAAGTAGGTTCGCCATAAGCCTGAAGAATATCTCGTTCATTGACTTCTAAATGAATGGCATCATTATCATTGTGAAAAGTTAGCGCTGCTCCGCCGTGCAGGGTTTGCTTAAATGATTCTGGCGTGCCCCCACCCGAAAACTTGGTATCACCAAAATCATCAACTTTTGCGGCAATTCTGATATCTACCCAAGGGCCTTGAAAAAACAGGAGCATGCCAGCATCAAACCCTATGCCTGTTTTAAGAGCGGCGAGACTCTCTTCCTGTCCATTGTTTTTTGCTAGATTATCAATGCTACTCATATCACTGAGGTCAACAGTAAGGTACTTTTCAGATACCAAGAGATATTTTCCGGTTACCCCTAAAGAAAGCCAGCGAAATGGAGTACGAAAGGCTAAACTCGCTAATCCGCCCGCATAGGCTTCAGAGGTCAAAGCAATGCCAGGTAGTCCTGTTTTTGTATAGCGTTCCGCCACAATATCTGGTTCCACTCGGTAAAAAAGACCAATGCCCCCGTTATTTGTGAGAAAACTTATAGCTGTGGCCGAACCAGCATGAATAGGATTATTAAGGACGCGGTCAATAAAGGCGCTAGGGTTGCTTTCCGTGCTACTACTACCGCTCTTTACCATCGACTGCGCAAGATCCACTGATTCTTTGCCCAGGATTAGTGTGGTACGTAAACCGAGCCAGCGCAAAAATTTTCCGCCGTAAGGAAGCTGAGCAGGATTTTGAAAGAGTATCCCTGACTGCGTAGCGCGGGTAAGCGCGGCTCCACCGGAAGCGATGTCGAAGGGATCTTCATATACGCTATTATTAGTTTTTTCGGCGTAGGAAATTTCAGAGTAAAACACTATGGCGAGGAAATAAAATATGCTCGCAAATTTCCGAAAATTCACCTGCTACTCTCCTTAAAAATTAGGAAAAATTATATTTCCACTTTCTTTATCGGTTTTTTTTAAAAATAACTGTTATTTCTGCTAACTGGCCAATAATAAATTGTTAACTTGCGCAAATTGTCTAATGTATAAATGAGATGAAAAAAATTTAAGCAATAGGGAATAGGGGATTTAGGAGCCCAGCCTTTTTCTATCGGCCTCGATGTGCGATAATATAAATAGAAATGTAAATAAATTTTTGAGGTTTTCGTGGGATTTCGTATTATTAAATCGAATGAGAAACGTCCCCATATTGATATGACCCATTTACGTGAGCTTGTGATTGCTGAAATCGCCAGCAAGTGGGATTATCATTTGGGGCCGCAGAGCCATATTGTGGGCTCCAAAGAATTTATTGAAAAAATTACTGAGATCAATGCCAAAATGGATGCACAAACTGCGTGGGATACACTTGAAAAAATAAAACATGAGTGGGGAAATAACAATAAAGGGGCTCGACTTCTTCAGGCAAATATCAGCACTTCAAAATTGATTGAGTTACTCTAAATGGCAACTTCCGATGAAAGTGAAAAAGCAACATCTTTGCTCACGACTTTACTTCCCCTAGTTTTAGACCTTGTTACCAATGAACTCTCCGCGAGTAAGGGGAAATGGTCAAAAGCATTTCCTTCAAAAGAAATTCGGAGATTTTTTGATGCTTCCTTAAAAAAAATTGATGGACAAAAAAACGATACAGCCCGCATAATCGGTAAGGAAATTGGTGAGGCATTGGCAGCAGCGATAGTGAAAAATTTGCCAGAACTTCTTAGCAGCATGGATTTACATATTTCTTTTTCAAAAAAGAAAAATTCACCCGCCGCTTTAAAGAGAAAAAAAAAGATCCCCATCAAAAATTCAAAAAATAAATAGGTGCGCGTAGATGTTGATTTCTAGGCTCAAAATAGAAAAGCAGGTCTACCAAGGTTGGGGCTTGGGTTTTTCTGATAATAAAGCCATCTTTGTTGAGCAAGCCATAGATGGTGATATCGTAGATGCTGAAATTGTTAAGGATCATAAAGCGCACGCTTTTGCTAAGATCAAAGAGATTGTGCAAGCAAGCCCATTTAGGGTGATTTCCCCTTGTCCGTATACGCGCTGCGGTGGATGTCACTGGCAAACTATGGCGTATGAGCGCCAAGTCCATTGGAAAAGAGCGTTTGTCCAAGAATCCATAGGGTCATTGGTTAAGGGTGAGCATACTTTTGAATTTAGAGAATCCGAAAAGGCTCATTCTTATCGCTCACGAATTACCTTACGTATGCATGTTGATGAAAAGGGAAAACACACTTTTGGTTTTTTTGAACAACACACCTATAACCTTATTCCTATTGCCTCTTGCTCTATTTCTATGCCTGCCATTAATGAATTCTTACAAAAACTTTCCGCATGTGATTTTTCACTGTGGCCAGACAAGAAATTTCGCTTGGAGATACAAGTTTATCCTGAAAATAACCAAGATGAACCTAAACATATTTCGGTCGTGGTTACCTCAGCACAAAAAAATACCGAAAACCTCAATGCGTTTCTTCAGATTATTTCGCGCATAGAAAACGTCCTTACGGTCAAACTCGCTGGAGACACCAAAAATAATCTTGATTTCTTCTTTTTTGGTTCTTACGGTGGAGCTGATTTTTTTAATAGTCCTGGGCAGTTTCAGCAGGTAAATTTGACCTTAAACAATATGCTTCGTGATGATTTAATGGGAAACATAAAAAATTCTGACCTTAAAAATAATGAGTCAAAAATCCTTGATTTATTTGCAGGCAGCGGAAATTTAAGTATAGCTCTAGCAAAAGCGGGATACCAAGTGACTGCCGTAGAGCAAAATAAGATATCTGTCGCATCGGCGAAACAAAATATTAAAAAAAATAATATAAAAACCATGATCATAGAAAAGGCAGACTCAGCATCATTTATTAAGGGATATGCCAAAAATAAGCAAAAATTTCCTTGGCGGCATGTTTTACTTGATCCACCGCGAGCGGGCGCTCTCGGGGTTTGCCGTGATTTGGTTTTACTCAAGCCAGAATATATTACTTATATTAGCTGTGACCTCGCAACTCTGAGGCGAGACTTAAAGGTATTATTAGAAGGGTCATATGTCATAAATAAAATATATTCATATGATTTTTTTCCAAGTACTTTCCATATTGAGACCATGGTGCTTTTGTCACGAACCAATTCTCAGGATGTAAAAATATGATAAAAATTTCATCTTTAGTTTTCATCGTACTTATTTTTGCGAGCGGCTGCAAAAAATGGCAAGATATTTGGCAGGAAGAAACTGATTATAGCGAAGAAATGCCGGTTATTTCGGCAAAAGAGGGCCTCGCAAATAGCGTTGATGAACTCAGTCGTACCGGGGATTTTTACTACAATGTTTGGGACGGCGAGTTTGTGCTTAATATCAACAAGCTACCCGATTGGGGTGAGGTGGAGCATCTGCCTTATTCGGGTTATTGGTACCCTCAGTCGACGCAGGGTACAAATTTAGTGATTACGCCAGGTGGTCAAAGCCCGCTCGCTAAATATGACCAAGCCTTTAATACAGGTGGGGCCTCAGTAAATTGGGAATTACAAAATCATACAAGCACGCTGTCATGGGCCGGGCACTGCAATGGATTTTCCTCGGCAGCGCAGCGTCATGCTGAGCCATTTAAATCCGTGGTTCGCGGTGGGGTAACTTTTGATCCCATAGAAATAAAAGCCTTACTAGCAGAAGTCTATATGGGTTCAAAATATTTTTTTCTTGGTGGCAATCGCTGCGAACAAACAGGAACCATAAGTGGAAATATTTGGAACCGCCCTAATAAACAGTATTTAGGCGAGTGTGAGGATATTAATGCCGGAACTTTTCATGTAGCATTAGCTAACTGGGTTGGTATTAAAAAGCATACAATAATTTTTGATAGCTCTACCAATAATGAGGTCTGGAATTTTCCTCTTTACTACTACAATGCTGATTTGGCTATCATTAGTAAAGATCAAGCCTTAGCTGCATTAGGACAGTATGGTACCACACAGTATGCCTTTAATGCTGCAGCCGTTAAGTTTCTTAGAGTGAGTAATGCTGTAACCTATGCTCAGGCGATAAATCCTGA
Organism: Oligoflexia bacterium; assembly: GCA_030432875.1. Lineage (GTDB taxonomy): Bacteria > Bdellovibrionota_B > Oligoflexia > Oligoflexales > JAGOVF01 > JAUILP01. The sequence continues at coordinate 6,224 of JAUILP010000026.1, forward strand.
GCGCTTGACTGGAAGTACTCCAAGTCCTATTACCCATGTTTATGACTATATTCTTGAAGTCAATGCTGAAGACGAGGTGATTGGGGGTGAGTGGCTAGGCGATAGTGTGACCAATCATCCTGATTTTCTCTGGGTAGCCTTAGAACCGATGCAGGGAGCAGGTACAAATTTTAATGGCAATCCCTATCTCAATCCTGCGGAAGTTATTAAAATGTGGGCGGAATCTATTGGTGCAGATCCTGAAAATCCGCCTCTTGATATCTTTGAACCCGTAGATACTCGGCTGTCTTCCTGGGGGAAATTTCCCAAATTTGAAGTCTCGATTGATGGCAACTCGCGTGGGGCCAGCTTTTTAGGAAAGCCTTTAAAACTATCTGTTAAGCGGCTTGGGGGATTTACGGGTACTCTAGATCTGAACGTGACGGTAAACGGCGTTGGCACTGCCACAGCGACGACAACTAAGGACTATGATACTCTGCTTATCGATATATCTGCTAAAATGGGCATTAATTCTCTATATTTATCATGGAACCGCGCGGGCAGCAAAATCGACGAAGCGAGTTTGTTTTTCCATTCTCTACCCTAAAGTTTCCCTCATAATTTTTTGCGTTCAAGGGGGTGTTCCCATTTGGGTACACTTTTTTTATTTTCTTTATTTTGTCTTTTTAAAAAATATTATTTTGTGATAGCAAGTCTTTGGCGTGATATGAAAGCGTATGTGATGTACTTGGAAAAAATGGTAGGAATATTGTTTGATCAGAGGTATGTCTAGTTAGGCATTTAAGGAAGTTTTATTAGTTTTTTCAATTTTTAAAGGAGAGTTTATGATGAACAGCAAACTTATTTTTACAGCACTTATTTTGGGTCAGTCGCTTTGTCTCAATGCACAGACAAAACCAACCATTTCCGTGGGGACACCTAGCCGTCTGGAAGCGGTAAAAGTTACATCAATAGAATCATGGAAAAATGAAATGCCACCTATGGGTTCCAAAAATTATACGGCATTATCAGCTATCGTGACTTCTAAAGGCTGTACTTCAGCCTCTGATTTTAAAGTAGATGTTCAGGAATTAAAAGGTATCAAGTTTGTGAGTATCTTACGCACCCAAATGGATGTTTGTAGCGAACCAGTGCAAGAAATTGAAGTGCAGTTAGCAAGTCCTGCTTTGCTCAAAGATGATCATGTCGTTATTTTAAATCCGTTTCCTGTACTTGATTTAGGAAGTGTTTATTAATAATCAATATAGGATCTATAGGTACTAATCCTATTATAAAGGTAAAATTTATGAAAAATTTATGGGTTATCGGGCTAATTTGTGCAAACGGCCTTATCGGTTCAAATGGTGTTGCGGCAAGTTTTGATAATATTTGCGCTGACAATGAAATTTCTATTTGCCAAGAGAGAGCGGGCAGTAGGGCAGATTATTCCAATCCCATAGATAAAGAGGCCTTAAAATTGGTGCCTTGTGCATTAGAAAGTGCAGATGATACCATCATATTTGATCTCGCGGCTAATTTGTCTGCTGTGCTAAAAAAATTGGCGGAAACAGATAATTTTAAAAGTGTCACAAGCATCGTTTGCCAGGAAGGGTTTAATGCTGAAGTTGACTCAGAGGTGGTTTATCATACCCCGTGGTGTAAGGCTTATGTTTCATTAAAAGGCATTGGCGCGACAACCCCCGTCGTCATAGATTTAGAAAAAACAGGTACTGGTTATTCGCTTCTTGTTGATACCTTGAAAAAAATGGGTATTCCCCATGATGGTCGTAGTACCATGTATTCGTTACTTTATCCCGAATGCGACGTGAATCTTAACGGGGTCTTAACTTGTACTTTTATAAATGGCCCAGCGGCGGCAGCCTGGTTTGGAGTAGATAAGCTCGCGACTTTTACTGCAAAAAGTTGTTTAAAGTAGCTATCATCTAATCCATTGTGCATAGCTGGGTTATTTTTATGAATAAAGCACTGCTTTATCTATAGGAGAACCCAGCTATTTATTTTTTATTCTACCTAACCACAACCTAAGTAGTCGCTGAGGCCTTTTTTGTGCCAGCGACTGATTAGGGTTATAAAACTTCAAAAAAAAAACAATCTTAAAGAAAGTTTGGTCTAGCCATTGACCCTAAGATCTAACATCAATTTAGTAAATTCATCAATATCTCATTCAAATTCTTGAAAATTCAATCGATTAGCTTCCTTGATAGGAACATCCTAAAATAACATGATTGGGTTTATAATATTATAGATAGTGTGCATAAAGAATTTAGGATTTTTTATGTTGCGCAAATTTACTGATTGTTGTCTTGTATGTTGCATTGCCATGGATTCCCTGCAGTAGATCAAAAAAAATTTTTGGTGGCTACGGTGTGTTATCGCCGCTCTCTGGATGTATAGTGTCATGCAACATTTGCTAGATCATGAGTTTAAAAAAAAATTTTTAAACGAGACCAATGATGATTGGTTAATTAAATTTATTGGAATGAGATAATTATGATGGGCAGTCTTTTAAAAATCACAGTATTGTTTGGTATCACGTGTTGTACTCCGCCTCAAAATTCGCCTAAAGCGAGGAGTACCTCACCCCTAGGCCAAAAATTGGTTGACCTATCAGAAATCAAAGATCCCGAAGAAATAAAAGCAATAAATGAGCAAATTGAAGCCCTAGAAAAAACTCCTAATGAAATGACTACCGAAGATGTCTCTGCGTTGCAAGAAACCCAAAAAAAACAGGAAGACGTTCCGCAACTACCTCATGGTGATAGCTACAATGTGTCACAAAATCTTCAGGGCGGCTTTATCGATGGCAATAGTGGAAGTTATATAACCTACGAAAATAATCCCTGGTTTTTAGCAAATGAGAATGATGCTCAGGCAAAATTTACCTACTGCATCTCGGCAAATGAGGCTGATTATGGAGAGCTTTATTCAATTCCCCTAAAAAATGCGCAAGATTTGATCGCATTAGCATTGAATCAGTGGGATGTTGTCTTAAGCGAAATGAAAAAAGCAATCAATTACAAAAGTGATAATCAGCAATCTTTAAATGACCAGCTAGATAGCTTAAAAATAATAGATAGATCTCCCAAAAAAATTGTGTCTGCTTCACAAGAGGTGGGTTGCGATAATAATCCGGCCCCGGATCTTGTTTTTCTCTTTGCTGAGGATACCCATAAAGATGTGTCTTATATTAAAGGTATCAAGGCAAAAATAGGAGCATCTATTCGAACTTTCTATGATCCAAAAAATTTTAAGTCGAAAGGCTTGATCTGGATTGTTCCTGATATTAAAAATAACCTTACCGATATGGCAAAAAATAGATGGCAGGAAATGTGGCGCTTTCATGCGGTAGTTCTTCATGAGATTGGGCATATTTACGGGTTACCTCATGATAGCGTGGAGATTATGCAGGAAACGTTTCCACTAGCCGTAGTGAGCGCACTTAAAGGCAGCTTTAATCATCTAAAGTTTAAAGATGAAAATAACCCATATCAAGACCTAGTGTCTCCTAAATCTATTTTAGGTCAGTCCTGGCTTTATTCAAATACAGTTGAACAATATTTATATGCTATCGATAAAAATAAAATTAATAGTGATGAAATTTTAGCAATGGAAAACTTTTCAAGAAAAAAAATTATCAATGGATTTCCAGAGGAAGTTGATATTTCTCTAGAGAATAACGCTTTGGTAAACTCAATACTGAAATTTAGCCATGTCCCAGAAAATAGGCCAGTAGGTGCCCATAACATCCAATTGGCTTCAACGGTCCTCAATTTTGGTTCAGCAGTCTACCGTAATTTTAGCTATGTTTTTAAGTCTATGATGAGAGTAACTTCAGTAACATTAAATCCAGTTTTTACAAAACTAACTTACCGATCGTTAACAACGAATAATACCTGGGTGGACCACCCCATGTGGCTTTTAGGAATCCCACCAAAAAATGATTATTTGGCGGGGACTGTAATAGCTGTAACTAATAGCAATTCAGCTCTAATAAGTAGGTATTCAGTTTTAATAGAAAAGAAAAATTATGGTAAAGATTTGATGCTAAATATTAATAATTTAGATGGCATGTACCTCACTTTTTTTACAAAAATTAGCTCTCCAAAAAGTGAAATAGCCCAGTAGTCAGCAAACCTTAAATGCGCTCATCTGAATGCGGTACACTCCGTCTGCTGAAGTGTCGTCAGAAAATTGTTCCCGTATCGATAGTATATTTTCTCTCAGCATTTTTTTTATAAATACCAAATTATCTTTATTTAGGGCGATCGTTAATCCTTGGTATTCTCTTTCATCTAAATTATCAATTAAGTGAAACCGAGCTAAATTTAAAAAGAATGAATGATTTTGTTGAATTTCTACGTGGCGCTGACGATCATTGAGCACTTTTACCACAAAGGGCGCAGCAAGTTTGATTTTATTGTCATCTTCACATAAGTAGTTTTTACTGATAAGAAAATCCACGGCTTTATTGATGGTTTTGGTGTCAACTATTTTGGCAAGTTTTGATTTGATCTTTGCTTTTGTATCAATATTTTTTATGTTAACCAGTTCAAGAATAACACCGTATATCCAGTGATTGAATAAGGATTGGTCTTCTATTTCTTTTGTATAAGCTTTTTTAGAAAGTTGCAGCATAACATCTACCATGGCACCTTTTTGTTTAATGTCTGCGGATTTTTCATAGAAAAAAAGGGCCTGTAGGTATTGTTCTTCAATGGAATTGTGGATAAAACCTGTGGTAAATTTTTTGAGAAAATCTGAAGTGATGGATCTTTTATTTTCTAAAACTTTTTGAATATAGCCTGGACTATTGATTTTGCACTTGGCACTGATAGCTCTGTAGCTTAATTTTCGTACATCGACAAGATAGTTTATATAATCAGTGATTAAAAGAGTTAGATTACTATAGCCAAAAATCACGGGTTTTTCTTTTTCAGGAGAATCTTTTTCCAATTTATTTCGCTTTCATTTTAAGCTACAGATCAGCCGTGTGGAAATTTATAAAAAACCAATTTATATTATACATGTTACCGCTGATTATAAAACAGCGCAGGATTATTATGCAAGAACAACATTTATTAAGTTGGTCGACGCTGCTCATTTTTAATGGGAAGAGAAATACATGACTACTCAGGTAAATCGGTAAAAACCCAGGATTTAGCTAGATTATGGCCTTTTTTTGCGACCACCTCGGCCTAGTTTGATGTCTTTTTTGCTTGGGATTTTTTTGGGCGTCAACCCTTTTTCAATACGTTTGAGCTGAATAATGAGGTCGCTTTCATGCTCCTTGTCCTCTTGGGTGGGGGACAGGCCACTAGCTGCTAAAAGTCGTTTGTATTCTTTAAGCGTATTCAGCTCCTCATAGATTTTTTTGAGTGCGGGATGCTGAGGGAGGCTTGCTTCATCTCGTTCCCCCTCATTTTTAGGTGTTTTTGATCTTATTTTTTTTTTGCCAGGTTTCGCGCTAGATGGGCGTGTGTTAGTTTTCTTCTTTGTTTTTTTTACTGTACTCATCATAAATAGGTCATCCAATATAAAAGCAAGATACAAGATACAGGTTATTAGTCTTTTAAACTCGCAGCTAAAAATTCGCCTTCCTTGATGGCATGCGCCGCATCAAGCTCGTCAGCTTTGTGAGCTCCCCCGATTATGTGAATGCTGGGATGAAGAGGTTTTAATTCGTCATAAAGACTTCGGGAGGAAATCTGTCCAGCGCAGACCACTAAAGTATCTAAAGGAAATTCACTAATATTCTGGTCCTTATCCGCAATAACAAGTCCCTGATCACCAAACGCCTTATAATCTACCTCACTCATTTGTTTTACGCCATATTTCTTAAGGAGCATGCGATGAATCCATCCTGTCGTCTTACCGAGGCGCGCCCCAAAGGGTCCTGGGCTGCGTTTAAACATATAGATCGTATGTGGGGGTGTCGGGCGCTCTTTTAGTTGGTCTTTGGGTATTAACCCTCCGGGATAGGCAAACTCAGTATCAATGCCCCATTCATCATAATAATTTTGCCGCATTTCCTCTAGGTTCGTGGAGCTTTCTAAGTGTGAAAACAAAAGATAACAGGCTACATCTACGGCAATGCCCCCACCACCGATAATGCCGACTTTTTTCCCAGGAATTTTTTTGCCACTGAGGAGCTCCTCGTAGCTAATGACCCTAGGATGATTTGCTCCGTCAAAGCCAACTTCTCTAGGCTTAACGCCAGTCGCTAAAATAATATGGCGGTATCCACCATCAACGAGTTGGGTCGGAGTGGGGGCGGTTGATAAATGAATTTCCCCCCCAAGTACGGCTATTTCACCGGAAAAATATTCCACTGTTTTTTGATATACCCCTTTGCCCGGTATTTTTTGGGCCAGGGAAAATTGGCCACCAAGATGAGGCAGGCGCTCAAATAGATCAACATGAAAGCCCTTTTTAAGGGCCATCAGAGCAGCCGCTAAACCAGCAGGTCCGCCACCAACGATAGCGAGACGGGACTGGCTCTTTAACTTACCAGACAGGAGGTTCTGATAGGTTTTTTCACGTCCAGCGCTGGGATTAACCAGGCAGGAAGCTTTGTGTCCCACAAATATTTTATCGAGGCACTCTTGATTGCAAGCAATACAGGTATTTATGCGAGCGGCATCACCGGTTCGCGCCTTTTTAGCAAAATGGGGATCTGCCAAAAATGGCCGAGCGAGAGAAACTAAATCAGCTTCGTTATTTTGTAAAACAGCTTCGGCTGCTTCAGGGGTGTTCATGCGATTTACCGCAATCACAGGCACGGTAACATGTTTTTTTAGTTTGGCAGAAGCGAAGCTAAAAGCTCCGTCGGGAACGACTCCGGCAATGGTTGGCACACGTGCTTCATGCCACCCGATCCCGGAATTAAAAATATCAACCCCAACTTTTTCAAGTTCGTTTGCTAGCCATAGAATATCTTCAATAGAGGAGCCATCTTCGACCAAATCAAGTAGGGAAATCCGAAAAATGATTAAAAAATCCTTTCCCACCTTATCGCGCATTTTTTTTATTATGGCGAGAGGGAATTCGGCGCGATTTTTATAGCTACCGCCAAATTGGTCCTGCCGCTTATTGGTTCTTGTTACTAAAAATTGATTTATTAAATAGCCTTCAGACCCCATAACTTCAACACCATGGTAACCAGCATCGCGAGCAAGTACGGCGGTGTGGACAAAATCGTCGATAGTTTGTTCAATGCCATGGAGGCTAAGTTTTTTAGGGGTAAAGGGATTGATTGGAGCTTTAATTGGGGACGGGGCGACGCTAAAGGGTTGATAAGCATAGCGACCCGTGTGAAGGATTTGCATAACTATTTTGGTGTCATAACCTTTTAAGCCTTGCAGCATCGACCGGTGTTTAAATACTTGGCCTCGGTGCCATAGTCTTTCAGCGAATGGTCCTCCTTTACCGGCAAAGTTGGGGCTAATGCCTCCCGTTATGATTAAACCGGCCTCTCCTTCGGCTCTAGCACGAAGGTAAGCGCCAAATTTTTTGTAACTCAGGCCCTCTTCCAAGCCAGTATGCATTGAACCCATTATGATTCTATTGGGTAGCTTAAGAGATCCAACCATTAAAGGTGAAAATAATTTTTTGTACATTATGACCTTTTTTGTGAAATTATCGTTTAGACCAATCCTAGAAAATCGCAGCCTCCCCTTTTTAACCGATTCCTATCTGTGGGCGTAATGTTTTTACAAGGTTTTAAAAATATGAAAATAGCTTCTGCATTAAGTTCTAACAGGTTTATTGTCATTAATATATTTTTTCTATTGATTATCCCGGCCCAAGCTCATGGTCAATCTGGTAGCGATGCCTTGCGCGCAAATACAAAAACACTAGAACTCTATGGTGATTTTGCCATGTCTACCTCAAAAAGCAAGGCTTTAGAAATGAATGATACGGGGAGTGTCAGCAGGATTCAGGCCATTGTTCATGCGGGTGATGAGCTTAATCTTGGGGTGAGTCTGAATTTGGAAACTAGTACATTTGCCTATGAACTAAACTCTAGCACACTATCCACCGCATTTCAGGATATTGGCATCTATTACCGGTTTTGGTACCTTCAGTTAGGCGCTATCGTTGCGAGTGAAACGGTGTCCTCTAAAAAAGCTGATGCGGATTTTTTAGACTTTTATGGCAGCGGTTATGGTGCTTTGTTTCACATCCTCTTTCCCGTCGATCGTGGCTCACTTGTCTATTTTAAAACCCATTATATTCTGGGGAGCGCTGTTGAAGATAGTTTTCATGATAGTGTTACCATGGGCACGCGCATGGATATTGATATCGGGGGCCAAGTAGATATTACGAAGAAAATGATGGATCTTATTTTTGGTTATCGCTACCGAACCTATTCCATCGCCATCGATGGCACAAATTACAGTGAACTGCAAACATCCACCTACTTAGGCGTAGGTTTTGGGTGGTTATTTTAAATTGATCGCTGTTCTTCTCTGATTAAATTTGGGAACAAAATCTTCTGGCCTAGATCTACAGGTACCACTATAATACCCAGATATTCTAGAGATTAATAAACTCAGTTAAAAAATGAAGTTGTGAAAGGATGGTACCGTGCAAATAAAAAATGAAGCAGCGACCATGTGGGATGAACGATATAAAGAAGCAGGCTATTTTTATGGGACGGAGCCAAATGATTTTTTAAAAGAAAATTTTTATAATATGACTAAAAATGGCAATGTTCTCTGCATCGCGGATGGCGAGGGACGTAATTCCGTTTTTTTAGCAGGGCTTGGGTATAAAGTCACCGCTCTGGATATTTCTGAATATGGCCTAGAAAAAGCAAAAAAACTCGCAATCGAAAAACAAACATCGCTCGCAACCGTTTGTGCCGATATCAACCAATATGTTCTTGAAGATGGGTATTGGGACGGCATTGTCGTAATTTTTGCTCATCTTCCTAAGGCGGAGCGATTAGGAATGTATAATAAAATTTATGCCGCCCTAAAACCTGGTGGGTGCATACTCATGGAAGTTTATAGTCCTGATCAACTACAATTTGGTACGGGTGGCCCTAAGACAGAAGATCTTTTACCCAGTTTGGATGAAATTAAAAAGGCCTTTTCTCGGTTTAATCTTGTGCGCCTTAAAGACGTGCGTCGGGAGATTCATGAGGGTAAAGGTCATACGGGACTGAGTGCCACGGTCCAATTAATCGGCATAAAGCCCTTTGATGAGGAATCCTAATGCTGCTTAGAGAATTTGAACGCAGTGATAGATGTGCAGTCCTTAAAAGTTGCAAAAGCTAGTCGCTGGCGCGAAATTGAAAAATGGCTGCGTTGTCTTCAAAAATCCCTCCTCACCGTACCCATAATGTACTGTCTCGTCGAGATTTTTTCGACGCCTTGCCATTTTCCAATTTGGCGCAGCTCCTGAATTTTGAGTTTCGCGCCAGCGACAAGCTAGGGGTAAGCGACTTATTTAATATCTTTTTTAGCGGATGTTTTATTTTTTCTCATTAGAGGAGGTAGAATATTATATCGCTATGCAGGTAAATCTTCTGAATTTTTTCTTTAACTTAAGTTTAAGGTACAATAACCTATAGTGATATTTAAATGGCAGTGGTTCTCAAAATTTAAAAATAAAACATTTTTAGCTAGGTAACAACATGGAAGCTCCTTCTGAAATCTCCTATGTCGATGATAGTGTGGCTCTTAAAACGACGACTGAACTCATTTTAAATTTAAAAAACAAAATGAGTACTTTGATTTTTGGCCAAGATGATCTTGTGACTGAAGTTTTAGTAAGTCTACTTGCTGGTGGCCACGTCATTATGACCGGGGTGCCCGGACTGGCCAAAACTACTTTAGTGCGCGCTTTATCAAGTCATCTTTCCTTAAAATTCCGGCGCGTTCAGTTTACCCCTGATCTTTTGCCTTCAGATATTACTGGGGCAGAAATTCTAAATATTGATCCCGCATCACAAAGAAGAGTTTTTGAGTTTATGCCGGGACCGGTTTTTACCAATTTACTCCTTGCCGACGAAATCAATCGCGCCTCACCCAAAACCCAGTCAGCACTCCTTGAAGCCATGCAAGAACGATCGGTTACTGTGGGTGGGGAGACGCACACCTTGCCGCGTCCATTTATGGTGCTGGCAACCCAAAATCCCTTAGAGTCAGAAGGAACCTTTCCCCTTCCAGAAGCTCAGCTCGACCGTTTTCTTATTCACTCAATTGTGGAATACCCAGAATTTAACGATGAGTATAAAATTCTTGCGACCCACGCAAAAAGCGAATTATTTGGCGAAAAACAAAATATCACTTCCACCGGATTTATTACCCAAAATGATTTAGAAAAAATGATTGAAGCGACAAAAAAGGTGGATATTTCTGATGAATTAATAAATGCAATCGCTCAGGTTGTTCGCATGACACGCCCTCATGATGAGCTTTGCCCTGACCGCATGCGGGAGTTAATTCTTTATGGTGCAGGCCCTCGCGCAGGGATCTATTTGATATCTGCTGCCCGTGCACTTGCCGTCATTGAAGGCTCAGACTTTGTTAAATGGAAGCATATTAAACGTTTGGCAAAACCGGTTTTGCGGCACCGCATTCGCCTCACTATTCAAGGATTTCATGCCAATACGGGTATTGATGAGCTAGTTCAGGAAATATTGAATCAAGTCGAGACAAAGGCTTTTTTAGAGGTTGGATAACGCATGCCTGAGTCTGCAATAAAAAATTCGGGACCGAGTTTAAATACTTTGGCTCCTTTTGCTTTTCGACCTATGTCAAATCAGGGGCAAAAAATTGATGGCCGCCCGATGGGTTCTTATATTTTTGCCTATCCGACCCCACAGAAAAATCCTGATATGAGCCGCCTTTATGTTCCCGGCGATCCCCTAAAGTATATTGATTGGAAGGCTTTTGGGCGGACTGATCAACTCCTGATTCGCAGTAAAAAAGAAGAAGTTAATGCTACGGTTTATATTGGTTTGGATGGTTCTCCGTCCATGCTCTGGCCTGAAGCTGATACTCCAAGCTTAAAACCCACGGAATCAAAACTCGGAATTGCTTTTCGCGTCGCCTGCCATTTAGCTTCTTTACACGTTTATAATGGCGACCGGGTTTGCCTGGTTTTTTTTAAGGAAGGCGATTCGCTTGGCACTGGGAGGTATATTGAGCTTAAGAGCCTTAGCCAAATTTATGATATATTTTCTTTAGGCTCATCCGATCCCCATATCATCAAAACTTTATTTTCTACGGAGAAGGTTTTTTCCTTATCAAGCTATGACATGGGTTACTGGGTTGGCGACGCTATTGAACTTTCTTTTGGATTAGAGTTTCTGCGCCTTGCCCGCAAAGGTGTTTTTTTTCAAGCTTTATCTTCTTTAGATCTCGATCACGCTTGGCTTAAAAAAAATGATGGCTATGCGGCAGTTGCTGATGCCAAGGCAGCCAAATATAGTGGCGCAGATTTGCTTGAAAAACAAAACTGTTTAAAACAGATCAATAGTTGGATCCAGCAAATTGCGTCCGAGGCAAAATCATCCCGAAAAATGCATTATTTACTTACGGATATGACCTTACAGAGTCTTTATTTTCAAGTTCTTATGGATCTTGCCATCATTAGACGTGCGGTATGGTGAATATGAATATTGCTACAGTATTTTCTCTCATCGCATTTTCTGCTTTAGCGGTTTTCAGTGTGACATTAATAATTTGGTGGTTAAAGCGAGAAAAAACCACGATGATCCGTTTCCCAATTTTATCGGTCATCAAGCAAAAGCCAAGAAGGCTAACGGCAATTATTTGGCAAAAGCCCCCTCTTCTCAGTTTTATTTTTTTTGCTTTGGCAGGAATGGCAACGGTATTCCTTGCTTTTCGTCCTTCGGAAGAAATTCCTTCTGCGAGTGATCAAAAACAGCGGGCCCATATTTTTTTAGATCTCAGCCCTTCGATGGCTGCTTTTATCAGCGAAGAAAAACTTCACAAAGATATGCTTGGGCTAGGCGAAAAATTAGCAAAAAATTACATTTTAAGTATTAGCACATCGGCGCAGCAAAATCCTGGCAGCGAACGTGGTGAAGAAGCTTTGATGCCAGCCCTAAACAATTTGCATTTTCATCGCCCGGGACTGCGCCTCGTCAATGCCATCACCGAACACTTGTCACAGTTAGATGACATTGATCATCTATTTATTGTCTCTGATGGTGACGCTTACTCATGGCAGGGTTTTAACTGGAAAGTTCTTGCAGAAAGGCTTAAGCTTCATTTTATCGATGTGAGCGGGAGTTCAGATAAACGGAAAAATATTTATATTGAGGATATTAGCCGTGGTTTAAGGCAGGGGCAAAGTGAAGATTTTATGGTGCGCATTGCCAGAAATGTGCCGAGTACCCTTGCTGAAGCAACTCTAAAAGTAAGCAGAGCGGAAAAAACCTTATTTGAAACCAATTTCACTTTTCCTGATGATTTAAAAACTATGACTATTGATGCGAGACTGCCTGCCATTGAAGTTTCTGATGGCAATGTGTCTGATAATGAAATTGTTTGGGAAATCAGTACCCCTTCGGATCAAGATTCCTTGGCTTTAGACAATACTTTTGTTACCAGTGCCCATGGTCCACGAGAGCGCATCGTGATATCGGGAGGGCTTGCGGGAGAGCAGGAGCTTGCTGAACCGAGCTATTACCTACGCAAAACCCTCGAACTGTTTAACTTTGATATCGCATTATTTGAAAGCCCCTTATCTTTTAATGAAAGCGCCTACAAAGATAGGCTGAGCATTTTACTTTATGAAGATGCTTACAGTTATAAAGATGTGTGCAATATTGCTCCGCCCGGAGAAACAGAAGTGATTCTTCCCAGCTTGTGGATTGCTCCCGCCCAAAAATATACCAACTATGGCGAATTATGTCGTTGTTCGTTAAATATCTATTTGCGGCAGAAGCCTGATGCCACAGGAAAAAGCGAATTGTGCCGCGATGTAAAATCCCGGGAAGATTTTAATACTTTGCTACGTAGCATTGGTGCCTTGCCCTTAGGGGGCAAAGTTTCAGACACTTCACAGAGTCTTGCGTGGATACTTCCTGATACAAAAATAACTGTGTTTTCTTTACCCCTTAATCCTGATCCTATGCTGGGTTTAACCCATGGGGTTTTTCCGGTTATGATTAAGGAGCTTTTGATCGCTCAAAAATTGTTGAGCGCAGAACGTGAGCGAAAACTTTCGACTTCCTGGCCACGCGTAGCTGATATTACGAAAATGTTTAAGGCGCAAACTGAAGATCAAAAACAAGATAACTGGATTCATATTATGGAAAAGTCGAATATCCCTAGAGAAGAAAGTCAATTGATGGCCCAGAGTCGTTCCGAACTCCCCCCGCGCTCGCGTTTTCCTGAAGAAATGTTCTCCAGTCAGGACATTGAGGCCATGAACACAGAAAAATCTTATACACGAATTTTAAAATTTGTTGTTCTTTTCTTGATGTTCATACTTTTCATTGATGCCGTGGTAAATTTTTTAAATAAAAAAAATGAGAGGATTCCTATTCAAAATATTTTATTTATTTTGGCCTTTGCTACCTTATACAGTCCGAAGTCACAAGCTCAAGTGACCTTAAATATAATTGAAAAGGGATTTATAAAGGATGAATTTGTTTTTAGAAATTTGAAAAAGGAAATTGAAGACCGAACCAGTCTCATCATGCTGAGTAAGGCTCAAGTTTCTGGTAGTATTAATAAGAGCGAATTTGAACAGCCCTGGCTTTGGCTGATGGATGCGCATCGCTTAAATGAATTGAAGAAAGATGATGAAGTCAATTTGCTCCTGTGGCTGCGGCGAGGCGGGTTTCTTATTGTAGAAAACAGTGAGGCGAAACTTGGGGAATTAAGCAGGATTTTTAGAAACATCCCGGAAAGTACTAATCCCCAGGAGTGGAAAATTATTTCACCTGACCATGAACTGATGCGCAGCTTTTATTTGTTAGATGCCTTAAACTCATGCGACCCTGGAATTTGGCAGGGATTTCATTTTGATAAAAGGCTGGCTGTTTTGGCTATTCCCGGCCATTTTTTAAGTCTGCTTAGTGATGGTTCGGGAATGAAAATTTCCCGCTGTGCTACCAATATAAATGAAGAAAAGTTGACACGAACATTTGTTAATATTTTGATGGTGGCACTGGCTACTGACTATAAAAAGGATCAGATTCATTTACCAGAAATTCTTAAGCGGCTAAGGCGATGATGCCCATGGATACAAACCTAATCCTGATGACATTTGCTTTTATTGTCATTTTTTATATGGGGTCCTTGATTTATTCATTGGGTCTGAGGCTGGGTTTGTTAGCGGCAACGGCACGTATTTTGTGGCTCCTGCCTATTTTTACTTTATTTTTTCCCAAGAGAACGGTTCAGGACCTTCAGCAAAAAATCATTTTAGAGCCCGTGCGTGTCTTTATTGATGATTCAGAGAGTATGAAAAATCATCCCAAAAATAAAAATAAGGGATCTAGTTTTTATGCTTATAGCAATGCCATAAGTAAAAAAATCAGTGCTATTTGTCTAGAAATGAGCTGTGAACCAAATATCACCTATTTATCTCAGTTAGATCCTAGAACAAATCTTGGTTACTCCCCCATATCCTTATCATTGACAGAATGGCTTCAGGATGCGGGTAATTCTCCCTGGATTATCATGACTGATGGTGGCGAAATGGATGCAGAAAGGCCTTTAGCGACGCTACGGGAATCTGCAAAAAATAGCAGTATTAATAACGGCCTTATTATCGCATTTGACTATGATGTACCATTAAACAACATCACCGTGGCTAAAGTTGACCTAAGCCCCTTTGCTTTTGAGAACACAAATATAACTGCTGAAGTCTCTTTGCAGCGTGAAGGAAGTCTAAAGCCTCTTCGGATACAGCTCCAGGCAAAGCTTGCTAATGAACTCCTGGCAACTGAAGACCAGACGGCATTTGCTGAAGGTGAAAAATCACTTAAAGTAAAAATGACCTTACCACCGCTGCCTCGGGGACAGCACCTTTTAGAGATAGATTTACTTCCCACGCCCGATGAAACATTTCTGGCAGATAATACAGCGCATGAAAGTATTGAAGTGCTACCCAATACCATAGGCGTTCTTCATTTGCTGGGGAGTCCCAGTTGGGATGGGAGATTTTTACGCAGATATTTAAAAAGTGAGCCAAAGTATGATTTAATCAGTTTTTATATCTTACGGGATCCCTTTGATAGCAATCTGGTAAATGAAAGAGAACTGAGTTTAATCCCTTTTCCCGTTGACCGCTTATTTAAGCAGGAACTTTCAAGTTTTAAAGTCCTGATCATTCAAAATTTCGCATTACATCAGTTTCTACAGGTTGAATACCAGCAAAATTTGGTTAATTTTGTCAAAAATGGCGGAAGCCTTTTTTATTTAGGAGGCCCAAGAGCGTTTACAGAGCGTGATTTGGTTCAGTCGCCGCTAAAAGAAATTTTTCCCTTTACTATCGGC
Source organism: Oligoflexia bacterium (assembly GCA_030432875.1). Lineage (GTDB taxonomy): Bacteria > Bdellovibrionota_B > Oligoflexia > Oligoflexales > JAGOVF01 > JAUILP01. Next base: position 21,715 of record JAUILP010000026.1, read on the forward strand.
GATCAAAAGGCACCACCCGCTCCGAGTCAGGTGCTTTCTGATGAAACTAATTTTTTCATGGAGCCAGGTATTGGTAAAATCACCTATAATGCCGACGTAAATTTTAAAATATCTTTAGCAGAACGTAGTCAAGGATCGCAGCTTGTCGATGCCTTGGAAGAGTGGCGTAGAATTGAAACTCCTTTAAATAAAACGAGCGGTTTCAAGGGCGTAAATTTATTTTCAGAACCCATACCGGCAAGTCATAGCACTCTTCTTCTCAATGCGGTTACTCCCCAGAATCAAAAATTGCCTCTAGCTGTCGCCTCATATCCAGGAAAGGGAAGAGCGCTTTGGCTTTTCACGGATAGCTTGTGGCGACTATCGTTTAACCAGGAATTAAAGGCACCAAGGTCTAATTATGATCAATTTTTAAATGCCGCCATGCGCTGGCTTCTCCGTCAAGAAATGGCAAAACCTATCTTGGTTAAAAATTTTCATTTAGCTGCTAACAAAGACGGAGAATATCTTTGGAGTTTGCTCCTGAGCGGTCCAGCCGTTCGGTACCTTAAAAGTGAAAAATCTATCGATATCAAAGTTTGCGATCTTGTTCTGTCTCCAAAAGACTTTTCTGTCCAAACCGTCAGTACGACCCAGTGGTCTCTTAGTGGTAAAATTGTTTCCACCCTCAAGCCTGGGAATATTTGCACGGTAGAAATCACCATCAATGAAAAAAGTATTGGCCTAGAACAAATTTCGTATCAAGCCCCAATTGCCAAGTTGGTAAAGGACAGCGCCAATATTCCCCAAGTGCAAAAACTGAGAAATCTTGCCGAAATGACCCACGCTGAGCTTATAAGTTATAAAGATGCTTCAGATGTCAAGCTCAGTTCTTGGTTAGGGCGCTTTAAAAACGATGTGGTTTGGCATAAAAAGTCATCCCCGGAGCAAAATGAAATTCTTGATCCTTATTGGTTTTTTACCTCACCACTTGTTCTTATTTGCTTTTTAGGGCTGTTCGCTGAGGTTTGGGTGCGCAGATTACTGCGTTAGAAATTTATCTTCCCCAGTTAGACTGGCACCAGCCAAATGGTCAAATTCATAAAACATTTATCAAAACTAATTACAAGGGTGCAAAAGGCATAGCATTGACTGCCATCATGGTACCGAAGTCAGTGAGGCAATTCGGTTTGAGCATTACCTGGTTTCTTTTTTTTTACTGCCGCTAATGGGGAAAAATTGAGCAAAAGCCTCTGAATAGTTACACTTTTTTTAATATTTGTTAATTATCCCCAGAAAAAAACCGATAAAACCTCATGTGGTCATAATTTAAAAAAAGGTAATAAATACGTGAAATTCTCTCTGTCTATGATTGGGCTCAATATTTTAGTCATTGCCTGCAGCCAAAGTGATATTAAGTCAGTAGAGGAAGCAGGTACTGCGGAAGGTGTACAGACTGGTTCAAATATATGCAGTAGTAGCAGTTCGAGTAGCTCCTCGGTTACTTCCAGCTCTTCGGGCAATAGTTGCGATCCCACGGGCTCAGAAACCGGCACGGGAATAGGCTCAGAAACTGGCGTACCATTTACCTGTACTTTGGATACCGCTAGTGCCAGCGAGCTTGCCAAGCTCTATCTTGATCCCCCAGCGAGTCTCGTAAAGGGAGATACGATTACCATTGGGGTAAAAGCGAATGGACGTTTAGCGGCAAGTGATCAATTTATTGCCCCTGCTGATAAAACCCCAAAAGTAGTGGTAACCCACGCAGGGGGCACCGTAGAAGCGACTATCCCGAGTTACCAGACCCATGGGAGTTTTAGTGTTCTCTACTACCCGTTTGGCAATCTTCCTGTAGGAGAAGTTTGTATTAAAGTGATGATGGGAACTCGCGTTGAATTGGCGCAAAAAGTCAGCGTTGCTGCCTATCAAAATATTTCTGCGGCTTTAGGGGCCTATAAGGTTGTCGCCGGAAAAAATCACCAAAAAACCTGCTCGGAGCGCTCTGACGGTGAGACAATTCTCACTGTAGAAGTTGTCGATGCAAATGATAATCCCATTCCCAACCTCCCGCTTAAAATTGGTAACTCTGGCTTTGTAGAAGGAGATAAATTTCATGGCAATGGAGACACTGAAGATATTCAAACAGATATAATTGCAAATAACGAGCTCAAAACAGACGGAAACGGAAGATTATCTAGGGCTCTAAAATCGCCCGTATCTGGAGGAAATGGCTATCCTAGCGCAGGCATGAATTTTCTTACTATTGCCGTAGGGGATGGTAGGCCCAGCGATATCGCCATTGGAATTTCGACGGGTTGGTGGGAAAGCTTTCGCCAGGCAATCGGTGGTAGCGTTGAAAATTTTTCTTGTGGCAATGGCGGCAACGTTTGGGGGCACTGGTCCCACATAGTTCGCTTTAAATGGGATCCAAACGCCCAAACATTTTGTCGGGAGCACAATGATCTTGCTGGTCTAAATGGAAAAATCAATAAGCCGCTCTCGGCCCCAAGTAACCCGACACCGTGCTGGAATTTTGGACCATATTGAGGGGACTCCCAAAGATCACTTGTATCAAATCATAACACCATTATGATACTTTAGGACTCGCTAAGGTCTTATCCAATCGCCTTAATTATGAATTTTTTTAAATGCGCCAAGGGAACCTGGTTGTCCAGGGTAAATTTGCCTTCTTGATGACAAACAACCAGATTGATAATTTGGTTCTTAAATACTTTTCTTACTTCGGGAAAGTCTGCAAGATTTCTTGTTTTTTGGGGGCTGACCTTGGCTTCAATAAATAAAAATTTATTAGGATTTAATTGAAGGAGAAAATCTATTTCCTCGCCATCGCGAGAGCGCCAATGGTAAATTTGATATCCAAATTGAAAATTTAAATTGAGTTTGAATAGTTCTGAAAAAACTAGATTTTCAAACAAAGCGCCTTGTTGGGGAGATGTTATGATCGGCTCAGCAGAAGTCCACCCCTGAAGTCTGGAAGCAAGGCCAGTATCGAGAAAATAGACCTTGGGGGATTTGGTAAGGCGCGATGATAAATTTGATGAGAAGGGAGGGACCAGTACGATTATATGCATGCGCTGCAAAACAGAAGTCCATTCTTTAATGGTTTTACTATCCACACCGACTTCAGATGCCAAATGCGCTAAATCAAGGAGGCAGCCTGTACGTCCGGCCAGGAGTTTGATGAACTTTAAGAATTCATGGCTTTTTTGAATACCGGCAGAAAGAATAATATCTTTTTCTACATAACTATTAATGTAATCATCAAGATATTTTTTGGGGTTGCGATGGCTGGTAGCGTGCAGCTCTGGCCAGCCGCCTTTAAATATAATATCTTGAATGGAAGACTCTTTTGCAGCGAGTATCTCGGTAACCGTTAAAGTATTCATGTCAAAAAAACTGGCTCTCCCGGCCATGCTTTCTTTTACGTTTCTATCCATCAAAATTTGATTTGATCCTGTTAGCCGTATAATTGTTTGCGGATTACGCTTTGCCTCTTGTTTGTAAAGATCGGCCTTGCGTTTTAATGAAGGGAAAAGTGCTGGTGCGTATTGCGCTTCATCAATAAAAAGTTTGTGCGTATTAAATTGACTTAAGAATAATTCAGGATCATTTTGTGCCAGCTGTCGTAGAGAGGGGTCATCCAGGGATAACTCTTTAAACTCAGGGTCCAGATGTAATATCAAGCTTGATTTCCCACATTGCCGTGGGCCACGAATAACTTGAATAGCATCGGTATTGGTTGCGATAGAATCTGAAATATCTCTTTTTATCCACATAATTGGCAATTATGGACTAATAGTCCTTTTTTGTCAAGAAATATTTGATAGGTTCATTGCTGCGATTGAACCCTGCGTTAAGGAAGCTCAGGAATCGGGGGATCTCACCCTTTCTATCGATGCAAAGACACTGACCGAATTACTTCATGCGACTTTTTATGGTTCATTAACAAGAGCGAAAAGCATACAAGATCACAAGCAAGGTAAATTCATTATGCAAACACTCATTAACTCACTAGGAAAAATTAAGAAATGAAGACATTTAAAGAAAAGTATGGACCATGGGCTTTGGTAACAGGGGCTACATCAGGTATTGGAGAGGCGATCACTCATGAACTGGCAGCCAAGGGCATTAATGTTATCCTCGTTGCCCGGAAATTAGACGAATTAGAACTAAAAGCAGCGGCATTAAAAACCAAGTATCAAATTGAGACTCAAATAGTATCCGCCGATCTTTCCACTGAGGGAGGCATTGATAATGTTAAAACATCAACTAAGGAACTAACTGTCGGCCTTTTAGCCTTAGCAGCTGGTCTTGAAGTCAATGGGGCCTTTGAAAAAAATGACCTCGAAAAAGAAAAAAAAGTTATTAGCATCAACATAAATGCCACGCTCCAGCTTGCGCATTATTTTTCCAAAAAAATGGTGCAGGCTGGTAAAGGCGGAATCATTTTGGTGGCAAGTCTATCTGGTCATATGCCCAATCCTTACTTTGCCAATTACGCGGGTACGAAAGCTTATGTCTTGAATTTTGGGGCATCACTATATGGAGAACTCAAGCCAAAAGGAGTTGACGTGACGGTTTTATCCCCAGGGTTAACTAACACGCCAATGACAAAAGACAATGGCGTTGATTGGTCAAAAACACCTATGCAAGCCATGCCTCCTCAGATGGTCGCGCAAACCGCAGTCAATGCCTTAGGCAAAAAGCTGGTTGCGATTCCTGGGCTTAAAAATAAAATCATGGCAGCGATGGCAAAGCATAGTCCCCTAATGATGCAGGCGATTATGAACGAGAAAATGATGAAAAAAGCGATTTCAGCAAACAAGTTATAGATGGAAAGACTTTTATCTTCTTATTCTTAGGAATTTAACGCCAGAGATTATTTCAGTAATTTGAAAATAACGGCATTGAACCAACGTACCCAAGGGTTAAAGCCAAATTTTTTTAACTGGATATTTTTAAGTTTCTTGGCTAAGCTTGAAAAAAATTATGAATTTTGTGAAGCGTGTTAGTGAATGGGAGGGGCTTTTTACGTCTTGGTTTTTAAGGAACTAAAATAATACGTACTTTTTGACTCACGGTTGAGTTAGGTGAAAGTGCGCTATTTTCAACAGGGAGGTTGCCATGTTAGGAAATTATTCCAAACTTCTAGGGACGTGTATCGTCGTCCTTTTAGCTCAAAGTCAGTTCGGTTTTGCCGGTGCCGTAAATTCGCGAGATAGTGACCAAAGTACCTGCTATACCTTAGAAAAAAAGGATCCTATTCCTTTTTCTGCGTTTAGCAATATCAATCCGAAAACAAAAAAACCTTACCAAAAAAATGATCTTATTACCATTCCTAAGCCAGGAGGTGAAATTCGTATTTCAGCTTTGGCTTATTTAAATCAGCTCAATGCACTAGAAAGAGAACTCAATACCCAGGGCTATAGTTTAAGGGATAAGACGATTCCTAGTCGGGCAATCGCAAACTGTCAGACAAAATTAAACGTAGTAGACATAGATAATACTGAGTTCAGTGATTATACCTTTGTCGATGAAATAACCTGGGCTCAGCGTTCACGAATGTCCTCTTTCCGTATGGCCTCAAGATTCGCGAATACGCCTGCTAAAGAAGTAGAATTACCTAAAATCCCCAACCTAGATGCTGAGCCAGTCGTCAAAATCGATAAAGCAAAACTGGAGGCCAAATATGATCGGTCGTGGCTGTTTGAATACGGAACACCCGAAGAGTTTTATACCTCGATAAATCCTTATATCACTGTGAAAGCGAACTCGCTCGAAGCAGTGGGGCAAGCCGGGGTAAAATGGCAAGGCGGAATTCTAGGCCAGTGGCAAGGGGAATTCGCTCACGTATGGGCTAGAGCCCAGACACCTGGTTCTGGAGCGATGCGTGCTGATATTGAGATGACTGCTCTTGATGGGAAACGCGTTTGGGCCAAGCCTATTTTTGAAACCAAACCTCTAGCCTTGGGAGACCGTTATGCACAGGCCCTTTCCAAGGGGGTGACGTACCGTTTTATGGTTGGTCCGATTCCCTTTAAGGCTGAAGTTGGTGTTAGGGGTGAAGCGGGATTTAAGTGGCAAGTTAAGCTCTTTCCCTTGCAAGCCGCAGCTTATGCCGCACCTTGGGTTGGTGCCGATGTTTACGCCCAAATCGGTGGAGATATCGTGGCTGCGGGTGGTGGCGTCAGTGGTCGCCTTATATTCTTAAAGGACTTCTTAGTGGTGAGTGCAAGCGCTTCCTTTGAAAAGGCAAAAGAATTTCAGGCTCATCTCGTTGCGGATGTTTCCCACGACATGGAAGCGTTAAAAGGCGAGCTTTTTGCTTTTGCTTATATCTATTACCCAAATCTAGAAAACCTTGTTGGTCTTGATCGCTGGGGTACGGAAATTCCCCTGTATTCCTATGAGGGTTATACCTTTAAAAATACTCTGTTTAATTTTGACGAAATATATGAATTAGGTCCAATAAAGTTATAGTTGAATTTTTTTAGGGGGCGATATCGCCCCTTAAAAATTGAAAAGATGAGCCAAAAACAAGGGCTGAATTAAAGGATTTTTATTATGGATATGAAAAAAATAAAAGCGGCAATAGTGGGATTGCTCCTAATATCTGCAGCTGGTTGGTTTTTTTTCAGCCACAATAAAAATACGCAGCAAGATGTTGGGGAGTTCCAAAAGACGCTAGTGTCTTCACTTTGCGTCGTTAATCACGACCAGTATTTTACTTTTGATTATTCATCTAAAGGCAATTTTTATCGCCAGGCCCTTAACATGGGTAGCCCTCTTCCCACAGCAAACGATATGGAAGTCATCGTCAATACCAAAGGTGAGCTGCATTTATCCTGTGGTTTAGAAAATCGAGAAAAACAAGGAACAAACGGGTATCTTCTGGTTTTTGATGATGTGCGGTCAAGTGAGCAGGGGCTGGGTGGAAACGAATCACTAGAAAAAATTATGGATCAGCCGATATTTTTTGAGAGAAATCTCGAGGGTGCCATTATCAACATTAAAATGCCGCAAGATTTTTCTGTTGGGGCGCGAAATATTGTTCGTGATTTTCTCAACCACATTTCTCTTTATATACCTCAAGGAATTGACACAAAAGATACCTGGCTCAGTATCGAGTATGATGGGAGCGGTCGCTATGAAGCCGAGTATCACTCTTCGGAAAAAAATGGTCAATTAACACTAAAAAAACAAAGACTGCGCTATATATCGGGCAATTCCTCCATTCGCGATAGTCAGGATCAGCTAAAGGTGATTTCTGACAAGGCGCTGACTTCAACATATCAATTTGGCAAAAATAGACAATTGAGAAATATTGATAGCCGCTTTAGCCTCGAATACCAAAATAACGATAATTTGTTTGCGACAACGACATCATTTCTCAATATGAAATTTAAGGATCTTAAACCAACATCACCAAAAACTATGGCCCTCAGAAATCAGGCGAATAATAAAGACAGTTTCTATGCGACAGATCTTAGTGCTAGTGATAAGGAGGCCGAGATTGATAAAGCCATTCAGGAAAATACCTTAGGTACCACGACTTGGTCGGAACTCTCGCGACTTCTGGAAAAAGAGAAACTCGAGGGAAGCACTGAGCTTTTTCTGAAGCTTCGCGCGCTCCTCGCGCTAAATCCGAGTTTATCACGTGATTTGGGCGAAAAACTGTTGAGTTTAGATCCAGAATCTGAAGCTTTTTTACTGGGACTTAACGTTCTCGTCAATATTGGGCATAAAGACGCGCAAAAAGCGCTCCTGGATATTTTGGGCCGAGCGCCTTCAGCCAAAGGAATGCTCTATACAATCAGTCAAATCGGTCTTCTCGAACGAGCTGAACCAATAGTAGAGGTGAAGCTTCGCCAGATTATTAAGGCTTCGGATAGTACCAGTGAAGTCCGTCTTACGGCCCGTTTAGCCTTAAGCAATATTGCACGCGCCGTTGGCGCTGAAGAACCAGCTCGGCGTGAGGTCACCACTAATGAACTCATTACTTTACTTCATAGTGATGATATCGAACAAAAATATGAAGCCCTGCTGAGTCTCGGTAATATCGGCTCAGAGGCAGCCTTTCAAGAAATAAAACCCCTTATGCATGACGAGGACATACGGATTCGTCTGGCAGCTATGAAAGCACTAAGGTTTATTGATACTCCTCAGGCTGAAGAATCGCTGAACTCATACCTCGATCTAAAATATGATGAAGAGGAGCGCCTCGGAGCGGTCCAAGAACTAGGATATCGTCATTTATCAGAGGCAACGATTGAAAAGCACAAACAGCTTTTACCTGTCGAGACGTCCGAACAAATCGCCTTGAGTATTCTTAGCAATTTAGGTCAGGAGCTGAAAGCTCATCCTGAGTTGAAGGCTGTTTTTGAAGAAACAGCTAAAAATACCCCTTTTCGCAATCTTAAAAACTACTGTCAAATGAAATTGGCTCAACTTACCCATTAAGATTTATTGGATTAGGTGTGGAGATCAATGCCAGACATTATAGAGGGCATGAAATCGACAGCGCAAGGCTCAAATGGCGCTTTCCCGTAGATCTTAAAAAATTGAAGATTTTTTCTTTGTAACAAAATAAATTAATCATATCTTCACCCTCAAAAAATAATATTAAAGTAATCAAATTCTCGCACGAGGCAGCTTATTGCGGTTCTTAGGAATAAATAAAATGAAATGACTAGGTTATCCATTTAAATACATTTTGAAAATCGCAAGTTATCCCTTGGGATGTTGAAAGATTATTGACTAATAATTTCAGTCGGTTCCTATTTAAACGGGCTAAGCTTTTGCCTAACGATCAAGTGCCTGTTTACCACAAATTCTAGGACTACGATTCTAATAGGTCTTAATTTCCGTTATTCGTGTACGCTGCAGCGTCCAACGGCCAGATGTGGGCTGGACCGCTTTATTTTCTGAAATTACTCCCCTCGGGAGATTTGAGGTTTTTACAAATTAAATCGTTTGATTAACGGTGTGTACTTGCTCAGTTTAAACTAAAAATAAACTTTCCCCTGCCTTCTACCGATAAGGGGGGGCACGGAGGAGAGTATTATTTAATGAATATTAAGGCAAAAATTTCGCAATTTTTCAAAATACCGATTAGGGGCGGCAATCAGGGTTTTGCCCTTATGCTCACCGTTCTTTTTATGGTCATTGTGAGTTTTTTCATTTCACGAAATTTTGACATGATTTCTAACAATATGAAAAATGCACAGAATTTGCGTGCTCAGTCCTTTTTGGGCAAGCAAGCGGTCTCTGCCGTAGGAATGGCTAAGAAAATTTTTACGCCGCCCTGGAAGATACCTTGTGGCATGGTAGGTGGAGATCGTGCAAAGCAGCGCTGGGCCTGTCCTGTATTATTTCCAGATCCTTTTATATGTGCTGATGACCCTGCTGTTATCAAACCGATGATGAGTGAGGGGTCAAAAGATTACTGGAAGTGGATTGAGAGTCCTGTTCCTCACCTCAAGCTTCGGATGCCGTTTTTCGCTTCTGGACTTAAGGAGGAAAAATGGAAAAGTATTCTTCAAAATGGCTATAAGAACTCTAATTTTTCTACCAGTCTGGTTATACCGGGTCAGTTACGGTGCAAAAAAAATAGTTCAGGAGAAATTATACAGAATTATCTCGACATTAAAACCTTAGCAAAATATAAAAAAGATGAATATGCGCAAAGAGCTGTTTTTCCCCTGACTCCTCCTCCGCCCAAATGTTTTTTGAGTGCGAGCCCAAGTTCTTTTAAAAATGTTTTGGATTCGAGTTCGGTTAATAAGCCATTTTATGATTGGCCGTGGGGTTATGGGGTCGCGCAAAAAGAGATTGAAGTGAGAGAATGTTTACCTAGCGGTAAGTGTAAGAATGTGAAACATACCGTAAATCGCCCACCATATTTCGAACAATATGAACCACCCCTCATAACTTTAACCGCAGAGGCGTACGGTATATTTGAATATGGTGGCCTGTCAAGCAGTTCAGGTGGGCTGGATAAAAATACAAACTATAGCCTTAATAAAGGCAAAAAAATTGTGGAAAAGGTGCCAACCCCACAAAGTGCTCCTTGTTCGAGGGTCGCCGAGTATTCTTATACTCTCGCTTACCCAAGTTGGTTAGTCCATTACCTTTCAACTCCTGTGAGTAAGCTTCCTCGCTGGGCGCGCGAATTTGCGAGCAAAAAGGAGGAAACCTGTACGGCATCGGTACGGTTCAGCTTTGATTCAAGAATATCAGTGGCTAAATGCGGTTCTCCAAGCGCTCCACCTAGGCCTAAGCCAAATGACGATTCCCAGCTAACGCCTATTCAGTCTATAAGCGGGGTAACTGAGGATTTTGGCAATGGACTGTCCATTGGTTACGACAATGATGGCAATATATCTGTTACTGATAGCGCAGAGCCTTAGTTGGGTCTCTGCATAAAACTCTAGAATGTCTCCGACTTGGCGTAGCTATTTCGCTCGCTAAAAATAAGTAGCGGGTGTAAAAAAAAAATTATTTAAAGCAGGTCTTTTCTTCCCCGAGACTCCAAAGCTTCAACGATTTTTTTGACGTCCTGGCTGCGTTCTTTGGGGCAGACGAGAATGGCGCCATGGCTGTGTGCGATGACGAGATCATTGACGCCAAGGACGGCGATAAAAGGCCCATCCGAATCAATGACGCAATTGTTGCTGTCAATAGCTAACCCTTCTCCAAATATCACGTTACCCTGCGTATTTTTGGGAAAACAAGTAGCTAGGGCGTCCCAACTCCCGATGTCCTGCCAATAAAATCCACCAGAAACAACGGCTACCTGGTCACTTAATTCTAGGATACCGTGATCTACTGAGATAGACATGAGTTTGCTATAAATAGTGGGAATCATTTTTTCAAATTGGGTTTGGTTTAAACTATTAGCGTAAAGTTCCGTTAGAAGAGCAAGATTATTAGGGAGTCGTTTTTCCATTTCCGCGAGAAAAACTTTTGTTTTCCAAATAAAAAGGCCGCTATTCCAAAGAAAGTTTTTGCTGGCGACATATTCTTCTGCAATAGTCTGTGCTGGTTTTTCACGAAAACTTTTGACCCGATAGCCAAAAATTTTATTATCTTCAGAAATTTTAGCTCCCATCTGAATATAGCCAAAACCCGTTTCTGGACGGTCTGGGACAATACCAACAAGGGTCAAATAGTCCTGCTCGGCTAAAAATATTGCTTTCAGCAAAGAATCTCTAAATTGTTCCTCATCTTTAATGAGGTGATCCGCATGCAGAGAAATCATGATGGGGCTTTTATCACCTGCATATAAACTATTTATTTCAAGAGCCGCCAGGCACAAGGCATTTGCTGTATTTTTTGCTTGAGGTTCCGCAATAATCTTATGAACCTGATGACCAACAATTTCCCGCGTACTGTTAGCTTGTTTTTCATGAGTAATAATAATACGGCGTTCAGGAGGAATAAAGTTATCCAACCGAGCTAATGTTATCTCAATCATCGTGCGGGGATCACTGCCCATTTTGCAGAGTTGCTTGGGAAGAGCCTGGCGAGATTTCGGCCAAAACCTTGTACCACTGCCCCCAGCGAGTATAACGGCATAAACATGTTTCATGGCGATTCCTTTTAAAAAAGATCAGTTTGTTTCCAATTTCGAAATCACGAAATATCATTTATCAAATTAACAAATGATTCTAGAGATCGCTATTAGAGAAAGGTAAAAAAGTGTGGGGTAAATAAGAATTTACTGGGGGGGAGGAAAATATTTTACTACAATTGGCGTGTTAGACATAAAGTGCTGGTATAAATCGTTGCCTAAAAACCTAAGGAAAAGAGGGGTGCCCGGCGCCCGCGCGAGTTGATAGGATAGTTGTGCCGCATAGGCTCGTAAACGATCCTTTTCTTCAATTGAATTGAGTAGAGTCTCTGATAGAGAACTTTCACTATATAAGACACTCAGGTGGAACAAACAATGATAATGAAGGAGCTCATCCTGTCCTGTCTCTTGACAAAACTTGGTCCAAGAAGCCATGGCAGTTTCAGGCGTCGTATTTTTATATAGATCGAGCCAAAGTTGGTTGCTTCCGGCGGCGGTTAAAAGTGCATATGTTTTTTGTAGTGGCACTTCAGGCTTCAGCATAAAATCAAGATTAGGAGAATCAATCATTACTTTTGCCTTTGACTTGAGATCCCAGAAAAAGAGGTTTTCCTTTTGGTAAAGGCTAAACGGACTTTCGCGAATCAAGGGCAAATCCTGGCTCATAAAGGCAGCAATGGCATTATACTTTGGAACAATACCTGCCAATTGAATCACCCAAGGCGAGGACTCAGGGCGAAAACTTTCACCATTTTTTTGGGGAGTGACAAGGTTTATCGTTTCATTTGATTTTAGGTCCCATAAATAAATGCCATCACCGTAGCGTTCACTTCCGGTACCAACAAAAATTATTTTAGAACCCTCTTCAACTAGAATAAATTGATCTACCTGGTCATGAGGAAAAGTGAAAATACGGGACTCACCTTTAGGGCTCAGAGTTTGCGCCAGAAGAAAGCGTGTTTTTAAATTTTCGTTGACAAAAATTTTTGCTTGAATTTTTCCAGGAACTATCTGCGTAGAGGCAAAGGGTAGCGGTAAAGACCAAAATGGATTCAGTTCTTTGGCTTTTGAAAACCCTCTTTTTTCCGAAAATGAATAATTTCCCACCTGTTTGTCTGGAGTACTATTTATAGTGTTGCTTAGACCGTCAATACCGTAATTTCTTAGCAAAAAATGCGTGTTAGACAGGGGTAAATAATCGAGCCTTTGGCCAAGCGCGTCATAGAGACTAAATATCGCATGATCACTACTAAAAACATAAAGCTCACGGAGGTTAACAGGAGTTCTTTTAAATGTTTTGATAAAACTTAAGGTTTCAGTCTTTATTTCCGTCAGTTGTCGTATGCTTCGTGCTTCATACTTGTACTCCTGACCATGGCGAGGTAGGGTAAAAATCCAAAAGAAACAGATACTAAAATGAAGGAGTAGGCTAATATTCTCCTTCCACCATGGAAGAGGTTCTGTATTGTTAGTAGACTGAGTCATGCTGAACGCTTAAAAGAAAATATCAAATGTTTGAAAATTCAAGTATAATATAAAAAAACCGTTTAAAAAATATTTTTGACTTTGAGGTAGGTAAAAATGCTTACTAAGTTTTTGTTTTATCCTTTGATAAAGTTTTTTTTCGTCTTATCTTCGACAAAACGCCTGAGTATCCTCGTGGGTGCGGTGTTTTTGAGCCTTTCCTTTAAAGTTCCCTCCAATCCTCCCAGCAAATGGGATAAAGACTCAACATTAAGTCTTAAAGCTGGAGACAGCAGACAAAAGGTTGTTACAACAGTCAAAGGTGAAGTCAGAATCGGCATATCTATAAAAGAATTTCAAAAACGAACCCAACAAGTCGCAAGTGGGGGAAAAGCGGTTTCTTATGTGGCCGCACCACCACAAACCTTTACCCTACGGGCCATATTAGAGGAGCGTGAAGAGTTTTATGTCGGGCAGTGGCACATTTTATACGAGCCGATTAGGCATATAAAAGATATTAATGAAAATTTTAGCTGCCGCTTGCAATTTAGTCGCTTATATGGAGACTACCTCGAACTTGAAGAAACTTTGGGAGAGATGATTTTAACCGGCCAGTTGGTTGGGCAAACAGGGCTTTATGCCATAAAAGGCACGGCTTTTAAGCGAGTCCGTAACAAAGAAGGCCGCCCTACATTCGATTTTCTTGCTGGTTCAAGCGCATCCGAAGAAGAAATTAAAAAAGAAATTTTAACAGCGATTAATGCGACGATTAAAAAATAATTTTCGATTAAACCCGGTAGCGGGATCCTATTAATGATGGTTTTCTTCGCACTACGTTAGGATGCCCACGGGGATATGGCCCCAAGCGAGCTCTTTTAGCCGTAAAAAAAGCTGCGCCTCATGCTCGTCCTGTGCTGGATAAAGCAGTGAGGTCGCACTGGTTTTAATGGTATCAATTTCTTCAGGTCCCCATTGGTGGGGTTTATGGGCAACTAAAATCAGGGCGTCACTGGTTTTAAGATATAAAGAAAAATTGGTGATGTTGCCTGATTCCAGTAGGCCAACATCAAATAATCTAAACGATCCGATTTCCGCTAATGCGTCAGTCCATCCCTTCATTGCTTTCCCCACGTATATAAGTCGATTAAGGTTGCTTTTTAATTTCTCCCCATCGGAAACTTACGGGTGTTATTTAGCGGCAAGGGAAAATAATTTGAAAATATTAGAAAATATGCTGACACGGCTAAAATAGAAACATTGGCAGACAATCTATTAATGGCTATATTTGATTTGGATTGTGAGGACGATTCCCTGACTTTCTTTTAGTAAACCAGGAGAAAATCTCAGTGTTTAGAGAGTTTTTAGACAGTATAAGGGAGGAACTTACCTCGGTCGAATGGGCACGTGGCGTCGGTTTTGCAAGAGAGGGGGCGGTTTCTTTTATGGGTTATAAAGAAGGAGCTCCTTATTTTCAGTTACGCATTTCGAGTATGGCTGTGACCCCAGAAGTCTCTCTTTGGCCAGACGAAGAAGATTATTACTGCAACTGCGGATCTGGCCCCGTATGCGCTCATATCGCTGCAGCAGCAATTTACTGGGGGCAAAATGCCAAGAAGCTAAAAAATCAATCAAATCAGTCAATTAAGTCTCTCACGCGGGCAACTTTGCGGTACAATCTTGTGGAACAGGGATCGTGCTTGCTTTTGGAACGCGTGTTTGTTTTAACTCATGAGATTTTAAAGGTAAAGGGGAGTTTGGTTCAGTGGTTAGATAAATCACCTCAAAAAAGCTCTTTTTCAGTTTGTCCCGATGATCTCACTCTTGATACACTCCTGATCCGTAAAAAAGACTCTGCTCTTAACCGTGCCGATTGGCGGCAAATTTTTTCCCATGCGCCAGCGCTTTCGTTCTTTAGTGGGGAGTCAAAGGTTTTGGTTAGTTGTGAGGAGCGGGGACTCATTGCCAAGTGTTGGCGTCAAGGTCCACAGTATAATCTTAGCATCGTAGAAGATCCTGAAGTCGAAAAATATTTTCAAGGAGGAGTTTGCAGGCTACAAAGTGGTGCGTACTGCTTGCGCTCATTTCCTGATTTAGATGATTTTGAAAAAACGCTCGTCGGAACTATTTATCAATTTGGTCATAGAGAAGCCGCAGAAATTTTTAGCGAGCGTTTTAAATCCCTTGCAAAAAAAATGCCCCTTCAGGATACGACAAAAACCCTGGAAAATTTAATCACCATTTTGCCCCATTTAAAAATTAAATCTGAATTTGATCCACAGCGCCAAGTTCTTGTTTTGCAGCCAACAATTGTTTATGGTGATCCGCCTATCGCAGAAGTGTATCGCGGTGAGCTTATTCTCCTCGGCAATCAGATTCCTGCACGAAATTTAGGTGAAGAAAAGACCTTATGTGAAGAGTTTGAAGGCATGGGCCTAAGTTGCGGGGAAAATATTCTGGATGTCGAGCGCGCTTTGTCTTGGCTAGAAAAATATGGGGGTAAAGAATCTTTTGCGGGACCTTTTCCCCCGGATCTTATCTTGCGTACAAAGGACCTTGTTCCTGATTTTTCCTTTGATGGTGGTACCTCGCTGTCAGTTAATTTTTCTGGCCAAGATAGTAGTGGTGGCTTTAAGCTAAGCGCATCATCGGTTTTAAGGGCTTGGGCAAATGGCTCATCATTCATTCGCCTTAATGATTTTGGTTATGCGGCCCTTCCCAAGGCATGGTTAAGTGTTTATGGCGAGCGTCTGCAGCGAATTTTATCCCTTAGTGATGAAGGTAGAGACTTGAAGTCTGCTACTGCTATCATACCCGAACTCATTTGCTTGAGTGACGATTTCGGTGTCGCCTTGCCATCGCCATTAGCGACTTTGCGGACGATTATCCAGGAAAATCCTGTTCTGCCACCCTTTGCGCCTCGTGCTCAATTTACCGCAGTTCTTAGGTCTTATCAAAATGTAGGAGCTGCCCGACTTAAGTTTCATATGGACCACAATTTAGGGCTATTACTCGCTGATGATATGGGACTGGGAAAAACAGTACAAACAGCTGCTGTTATTCCTCCTGGATCTTTAATCATTGTGCCTAGGAGCCTTCTAGAAAACTGGCAGCGCGAACTTAACACTCTAAGGCCAGATTTAACGGTCTATATATATCACGGCGATAAAAGAAAGCTTTCTCACGAAGATGATGTCGTGCTTACCACCTACGGAATTGTGAAGAGAGATAATGAAGTCTTTATAAAAAGGACCTGGCCGTTAATTGTGGCGGATGAAGCCAGAGAATTTAAGAATCCTGAAAGCCAGGCGGCAAAGATAATGTTCCAGCTTCAAGGTTCGGCAAAGTTTGCTTTAACTGGAACCCCGATTGAAAATAACCTCAGTGAACTTTGGAGCATTATGAATTTTGTTGCTCCGGGACTCTTGGGGACAAGAGATGTGTTTCATGAGCTTTACAGCAAAGGAGACATGCATAAGCAAATTTCCAGTGCTCAGGAAGTGCGCCGCCTTATAAAGCCTTTTATTTTACGCCGAAAGAAAAAAGATGTTTTGACGGAACTGCCAGAAAAAATAGAAAAAAATATTTATTTTGATCTAGATCCAGAGTCACAACTCACTTACAACGCCCTCCTCGCCTCGCGACTACCCCAAGTAAAAGAGATGTTAAAAAAAGGCGGGGGATATTTTGAAGCTCTGCAGCTAATTCTCAGGCTGCGCCAGTTATGCTGCCATCCTGGACTGGTTGACCCTGAGCATCTTGCAAAAAAATCAGAAAAAATAAGCTTACTTGTAAACTGGCTTGAAAACTCGATAGCGGGAGGTCACAAAGCCTTGGTTTTTTCACAGTGGACAGGTTTTTTAGATCTTATTGAGCCTTCTCTAAGGGAAGCAGGAATAACCTTTTTGCGTTTAGATGGTGCGACGCAAAATCGCGGTGACGTGGTAGACCGCTTTCAAAATAAAGGTGAGGCCGATGTATTTTTGCTATCTCTTAAGGCGGGAGGTATTGGCCTTAATCTCACTGCGGCTGATCATGTTTATATTCTTGACCCATGGTGGAATCCAGCCATAGAGGATCAAGCTGCTGATAGAGCTCATCGATTTGGCCAGGATCGGTCGGTTATGGTGATGCGTCTTATTGCCTCAGGCACGATAGAAGAAAAAATACTTTCTTTGCAGGCAACAAAACGGGCTCTTTATGAAGAGGTTCTTGACCGTGATGACACCACAGGGAATGAAGTAAATATGCGGCAAAATACCCATGTAGACGATTTGCTCACATTATTTGACGAAATTTTAATTTAGAGTCTCGATGGCCTAGCCCACCATGCCCTAAAAGAAATTTAATAATAATCAGAATAGGTACGGAATAACTTTATGTTTGACTCTAGAAAGAGTAGATTTGTCGAGTTCTAGATTTGCAGAAGAGTTGAGCGCGTTAGGGACTAGTATGTGGTCTTTTTAAGAGAAAAAAAATATTTAGGTGGGGTTTGGGTATATGGCTATAGATTTACTGACAAAAAAAAATATTAAGGCAGTGCTGGCGGGTCTTCAGCACGCTGGGGTCTCCGATTTTGAGCATGAATCATCGATGAATGAATTGGAGCGTCTTGTCAAAACTTTAGGTTTTGTCACCTTGGCGAGGGTTTCGCAAAAGAGAAAAACGCCAGCTCCTTCATCAGTTTTTGGTAAAGGCAAACTTAAAGAACTCGCAAAATGGACAGGGGGCTCAGGTGTCGTCCACGGCTTTAGAAAAAACCCAGAAATTGATGATAGTGAAACAGAAGATGAGGATATCCTGGAAGAGGATTCCACTACCAACCCCGAAAATGAGTTGGCAGAGATCGTCATTGTTGATAGGGAGTTATCGCCAAAGCAGCTGAGTAATTTAGAGCAGGCTACGGGTGTTGAAGTTCTGGACCGTACGGGAGTTATTCTAGAGATTTTTAGCCGCCATGCACAAAGCCGTGAAGCACGTTTGCAGGTAGAAATCGCCAAGTTAGCCTATTTGGCCCCGCGTTTGCGGGCGTCCCACTTGGGTAGCGACCGCCAGGGCGGAGGTATTGGGGCTAAAGGCGCTGGGGAATCAGCTTACGAGCTTGATAGCAGGCGTATCAGGGACCGTATTGCGGAACTTAGAGTTCAACTCAAAGCGATCCGTACGGAACAAATCACGCGGAGGTCCCAAAGAAAAGAGGTGCCATCAGTCGCATTGATTGGTTACACAAATGCGGGTAAATCTTCTTTGATGCGTCAATTAACCACGACAAATATCGAGGGTGAAGATAAACTGTTTGCTACCCTTGATACCACCGTGCGCATTTTGCAGCCTGAAACAACCCCGAAAATACTCATATCTGATACGGTTGGTTTTATTAAGAAACTGCCACATGATCTCGTTGCATCATTTCGCTCCACTTTGGACGAAGCTCAAGCAGCTTCCTTGCAGTTATTTGTGATTGATGGCTCTGATCCCAATTTTCGTTCACAGCTCGAAGTTGCCCGCGAAGTTATCAAAGAAATTGGTGCTCAGGATAGGCCGCACCGCTTAGTCATCAATAAGATCGACTTGGTAGACGATAGCGATTTGGTGCAGATCAGGAGTGAATTCCCTGAGGCTATTTTTATTTCAGCGCGAGATCCAGGTGATATTGAAAAGGTCCGCGAGGAAATATTATCTTTTTTTGAGCAAGATATGAGCGATGCTGAAGTCCATGTCCCTTTTACTGAAGGTCATCTGCTCGCTAAAATAAGAGCGCGAGCGCGAATCCTACAAGAATCTCACGACGAAAGCGGTACGCTACTAAAAATTAGAGCAAATAAAGTTGTTATTGCGTGGATTCAGAATCTTTTTTAAGGGAGAGTGTTTGGGAAGTTTTTAATCAGGAAACGTTGCTCTGCCATGATTTTTTTCAGCGGAATGCCTTCATCAAGTTCAAGTATGACAAAAGAGCCTTCAGTGCGAAGGACCGTGCCTTTTATATTATATTTTTCACCATCATGAAACGTAACATTGCCCTTGAAATCAGTTCCGTTTATAAAAAGATTTTCTCCCTGCATTTCAAACTTCAACCCTTGCTCAGAAATATCAAAGACAAAAAATTTCCCCAAGGAGCAGCTCAACTGCGGACGCAAGGTAACCGGATAGGGAATGCGGTAGTGGGAACGGGTATTGGGTGAAGAGCTCATAATTTTTTTTAACGTATGACTCAAGGTTTATAAAAAACGAGGTACTGTCTGTTGGCAGCTTGTTTAGGCATAATTAGCTCCAGCATCGATGTTCCTACTGTTCCAAATTTTTGGCTGTTGATTCCAAACGTAAGATCTTCCCCAGCTCGAGCGAGATAGCTCTTCTACGGTGAGAATTTCCTCTTTGGGTACCAATTCCTTTAAATGATTATTTTCGATGAGAGTATAATGAAAGGCATAAATTCTCGCTGCAAATTGGTGAAATGGGAGCGAACATTCTCCGTGAGCTTCGCCGTGACCATGGACGGAAGGTAAAATGCCTTGACCCCAATTTTGACGCCCCTCGTTATTGGGGTTATGAAAATACAGCCTGAGTTCTCCAGTTTCATCGTAGTCACTTCGTAGCAGTGAAATAGCATGAAAGCCGACAAAATCTCCTTTTGCCGAAGTTAAATAAATTCCCACCGGAACGGGGAAAACAATTTTTTGATTGCCATTATATTTTAGGTGAAAGCTAGCATAAAACGTTCGTAAAAAACCATGGTAGTCTAAAATAGTATTGGAAAGGTAATCATATGCTGACGCAAATCCTATTTGAATCCATCCCCCATAAAGAGCGGGATTAACCCATTTGTGTGGGTCTTCACTCCGGCCCATACATCTCTTCATCATTTCACTATATATTTTGTCCAAATGAGGTACGAGCACAATTGATACGGCATCTAAATTATAGTCTAGCTGATCAACTAGGCCTTTATCGAGATGCGTAGAATCTATTTCTTGGTTTTCAAATCTAAAAATCAGTTTATTTTGTGTCGCGGCACTAATAATGAAATTTATTAGCCTGGCAGGAGCATGTTGACTCCACATACTAATAGCCCTAGCAGATTGACAGGTAGGGTTATTGCCTTGCCCTACTCCTAAGGGTTGACCTAAAACACGAAACGTCGCACCAATTAATCTCTGAAGCGCGGTGACTTTTTTAATTTTAAGGGGAATCGATTTTAGGATACGATTTTCAACTTCTTCATGGATTTTAATGTGCCTCAAATTTTCAAATGCCATCCGCACAGTATTGTCCGAGAATAAAGTCCTATTGATCATAGAAGAAAGGCCGTATATAGATTGGCAGTTATACTCGCTTATATTTTCCTGTATCAAAGTAATATAGAGCTTCTTGTGTTTTTCCCATTCGGCGATTCCCGACTCAGTTAAAGCTAAGCATGAGGGAACTAACGATTTGCTTTTTTTAGTTAAGTGCAGAAGCAGTAAAGCATGGTGCTGACTCACTAACCCCGTCATTTCCATGTAGTTACCCATGTAGGCAGCTTCTTTTTGCAAGGTACTCCTTGAGGCCTTGTTCAAAAACGATGCATAATCATTCAGCTCAGGATGCTTTTGGGCTCCTTCGGAAGGTGCCTTAATAGATCTTAAATAAGTAGAAAGTATCTTCCCGCTTTCCGATGTAAAATCAAGCCCAATTTCACGACTTATCAGCGCGAGCAGTTCACGGACTCTTTTTGTAACGACGGATCTTTGGATACATATGAGCTCAATCTCTTCTGCCAGCATGTCTTGAATATCTTTTATTTTAACTTTGCTCAAAATAAAAGTAAAAAGTAAATAAGCTTTTTGTAACTCTTTCTTATTCATACGAACACGTGACTCTTCACTTGGCTCATTGAGGGCAAATTCAAGATTTAAAATGAGGACTTTGGTAATGTACTCTAAAGCATCGTTTTTAGACACCGATTCATAAGGATCTAAGCTATTGGCATAAGCTAGCATGCGAAGTTCGCTCAGGAGCTCAACAGTCGCTGTAGGGTGACCAAATTGAAGTGTCCCCTTTACTAAAGAGGGCACAAGCTTGTTAGCATCGCTCCAGGCAGTACCGATAAACAGCCCCGCTTTCTCGATGTCGAGTATGTTTTGATATAAGTATTTTAGTCCAACTTTGGTACTGGCTAAATCATCTGCAGCATTGACGAGGTCTTTTATTTTTTCTTTGCGACTGAGGCCTAATGAGTCACGAAAAGCCTCAAGAGCTAGATCAAAAATTTTGAATTGAACGGGTTTTTCAGCGACCATAAAATTAGAAATTTCTCTTACTTATAAAAATTAAATTTTTCATATTCTAAAAGGATTTCCGTCATTCTATCGGGATCTTCACCCTTGAAATTTATAGTGCCAAAATGATTCCCATATCCTGATCGGTCGCTGATTTTTTGACCACTAAGGGGAGGTATGAGGTTATGCTCTAAGAAATAAGGATCTTCTGTAACGGTTTGGGGAACTTCGAGTGACGAAATTACGCTAGCCTTAGGATAGACCATAATATTTCCAAAATACTCTTTTGGTTTATAACTCTTAGACGGGAAAGCTTTAGCGAGTTCTTTTTCCGAAATACTCGGATCGTGACATAAAACAAATGCAAGGAATGCATCAAAATTATAAGCTTTGCTGCAAAGTTCCAGAATATGTCCGCCCGGAATTCTACAGGCAACTTCACCAAAACTGAGTTCATCCTTTTCCGTGAGGAACCATTCGGGGTGAATCATTCCATATTCAATGCCAAAGATTTCTACCAATTTTTCAACTTGTTTTAAAATATGTTTGCGCTTTTTCCTTAATTCATGTCCTTCTGGAGAAAAATTTGAATATCCGAGCCTGACATATTCTGTAATATTTAAAAATTGAACTTTTCCTTTGTGAATAAATGCTTCGCAGGAAAATTCTTTTCCGGGAAGATGGCTTTCTGCCAGGCAAGGAAAATCAGAATCACTGACTAATGTTTCTATGTCGTGCTGGGTACGAATAAATTTATGCCCTACTGAACCTGCTGATGCGAGAGGTTTTAAATGAATGGCAAAGTCTTCTTCTCCCTCAAGCCTTAAATTTGCTTGATTTAATCTATTCATAAAGGTCAATACTTGTTCTTTATTATAAACCTCTTCAAAAAGTCCCACTCGCAAGCCTCCGATTAAGGCTTTTCTTTTCATCATCGTTTTATTTCTAAACAAAAAAGCCCTGTTGAGCACACGCTGATCATCTCGATAAAACGCATTCAACGCTCCCGCCCATTCCACGGTTTCTTCATATAGGGGAACGGCTACATCCACATCAAAGGGTTTAAGTTTTTCTAAGAGATCCAAAGCATTGGTTTGATCACTCCACTCATTAAGCGGATATGGTATAAAAGGAATGTCATTTTCTTTCGCATAAGTCTCAAAATCATCAAAAGATACGACTACGTAAGGATAGCCAGATTTTTTCATACTTTCAATAACGGGCAAACTCCACCCAATAAGTCCAAAACATTTTGCCATAAATACTCCTTAATCTAGCTAATAAATATTGTGTGGGCTATTCTATCATATTTTTAGCGTGTTTGAAAGCCATTTTGCCTTTTGAAAAATAAATGCCAAATATAAAACATGTGATTAATATACTATCATAGTGATAGATGATGGCCTGTATTTTATTTTTTAATCTTGAATTTTATATCCAGTAGAAAGAGTAAACTCAATAACTGCCTAACAAAAAATTAGATCAACTAGTTTGGCGGTTTTTAAATTTTTTTTTAAAATATACCAGGCGTTTCCACTAAATTCGCTCCGCTCATTCAGTGTGCGCCCGGTGGGCGCAACAACTAGCCATTAACCATAATGGCCTCGGTCTAGAAAGGAGGGAACGAGTAGGAGAAGGCAAGGGTGCCCAAAGAAACTCGCAGTAGCTACCTCTAAAGAGGAACTACGGCTAATCTGCGTAGCCAATGAGGGATCTGAAGAAAGCCCTATCCAAATTTACCGCCTAAACGAAA
>JAUILP010000115.1 GCA_030432875.1 Oligoflexia bacterium
AAATTCCACTCGTCGTCACCATCGACTTTCAACGCATCAAAGATTTTTTTCCAATGGCCAAGTTTCGACCATCTGTTAAAGCGATTAAAAACTGTGGAATATACCCCAAAATTGTCAGGAAGATCGCACCAAGGAGCTCCTGTACGTACTTTCCATAGAACTGCCTCAACAAAGAGTCTAATGCCAGGTGAATAATGAACTAGCAGGCTCTTCAAAATTGGCACCAGCCTCGACCATCCTTGATCGGTTAGCATCATCCGTAACATGTTTCTCAAGCTTCCTTTTGTTTTTTAAAAAAGATTGTCGTGATAAACTGCTTTGATTTCAATAGTTTAAATTAGATGTAAGTACAGGCCCTAATGTTTTTTTGTATTTTTAAATCTACAAAATTAAACAAATAAATTTTGGTTGGTATTTATCCACTTTGAGAAGGATCATAAGAATCTTGAAAATCCAAATCAATATCGCTGTGCCCCGCAATGATGCGGGCTTGGCAAGAAAGCCGAACTGAACCATCGGTTGGGAGCCCAATTTTACCTAGCTTTTCTAACTCAGCAGACTGCATAGGACTCAAGCTACCGAGCATCTCTACCGACTGTACACGTACAGCGCACGTTCCACAGCGTCCGGCCCCGCAGCCAAAGCGAATAGGCAGTTTAACACGCCTAGCTGCGGCTAAAATTTTTGTATTTTCTGCCACCTCAATTTTTATGTTGAGGGGAAGAAAGTTTAGGGTGGGCATAACGCATCAAACCTGAATAGCAAATTCACGCAAAACCGAATTTAATGATGTTTTCTTGTCGGTCGATTCTTTGCGTTCACCAATAATATAGGCGCAGCTTGTAAAAATCTTGCCGCCGGAAACCTCTTTTTCTCGCGTTCCTGGAACAACAACCGCTCGCGGCGGGACAAAACCTTTTGCTTCTGTAATATGGCTTCCTCGAACATCAATAATGGGCGTTGAAGACGTTAACGTGACATTTGCGCCAAGTACGGCTTCTTTACCTATCAGCACACCTTCCACAACAATACAGCGTGACCCAATAAATGCCCCATCTTCTATGATAACAGGGCGCGCTGATGCAGGCTCTAATACACCACCGATACCAACGCCCCCACTCAAATGCACGCCACTACCGATTTGAGCACACGAACCTACCGTAGCCCAAGTATCTACCATCGTACCGCCACCAACATAAGCACCTATATTGACATAAGATGGCATCAAAACCACACCTGGCTCCATAAATGATCCAAATCGAGCCGTCGCAGGAGGGACAACGCGGACTTTAAGTTCTTTGTAGTTTTTCTTCAGCGGAATCTTATCATGATAATAGAATTCGCCAACTTTATATTCTTGCATGGGAGCAAGTTTAAAATAAAGGAGTATGGCTTCTTTGATCCATTCGTTAACATGCCACTCACCAGAAAGATCTTTACTTGCAACGCGCAGGCTTCCATTATCGAGATGATCGATAACATCGGTAACCAAGTTAGCTCCTCTTTTTAGAGACTCTTCGCCGCGTTCATTTACATCCTTAATTAAGTTTTCAACGTCAGACTTAAGCTGTTCTATTGGATTCATAACCACCTTTCTGAAAATTACATTTTGATATTTTTGGCCGTCAATTAAATTTGGCCAAATACTGTAAACCTTCTTTCATATCATCAATCGAAGGCACTAATGCCAAGCGAAAATAACCTGGAACATTTTCGCCTAACCAAGACGAAGGGCTCGCAATGACACCAACTTTAGCAAGATCTAGGCAAAAGGCAACATCATCACCTTTATATTTGGTAGGAATTTTTGCCCAGAGATAAAAAGTCGCATCGGGCTGCATGGAAGAATATCCGAATTTGGTGAGTAAATTGTAGGCAATATTCACTCTTTCCGTAAATATTTTTCTTCGTTCCGCGACATGTTCCTCGTCTCGCCAAGCCACCGCTGCGGCGACTTGCAAGAAGGTTGGCGGCGCGACACCAAAATTGGCCCGCGCCATGATATGGGGTTCTAAAATGGCAGGGTCACCCGCCATAAACCCATTGCGAAACCCAGTCATTCCTGATCTTTTAGAAAGACTAAAAAAAGCAATAACGCCCTTATGGCCAAATTGAAGCACCGACAAGGGCCTTTTGTCGACGCCCTTTTGTAAATCCCCATCAAAACGGGCGTCATAAATATCAACGTAACACTCGTCAGATAGGATAACGACATCCCGCTCTTTGCCCCATGCGATCACTTCTTCAAAATACTCAGCACCCGCCATCGCTCCAGTTGGATTGTGAGGATAATTTATCCAAAGAGCGGCAGCCTCATTTTGCCACGATTCAGGCAGCTCCCAAGGCTTCAGCAAATAACCTTTATCCTCCTCAAGCTGGACAGGGGAGGGGATTCCGCCAGCAAAAATAGCTGATGAACGGTAAACAGGATATCCGGGATCCGGATAAATGATCCTGCGCTTAGATCCCCGCGCGCCCCGCCCCACTATAGAAAGAGCGATATGAAAGATAGCCTCTTTAGATCCGAATGTGGGCACCAAACAAAGAGAGTCACTAGAAACATCAAAGCGCTGCTTTAAATAATATTTTTCCGCGTCTTTGAGATCATCCGTACCTCGCACCGCGGGATAACTGGTGATAAAGGGAACGGCATCAATGAGGGCATTTCTGATTTTTGGATCTACCGGAATTGTTGGGTCTCCCGTCCCAAAATCATAGATTTTTATTCCCTTCGCTTTTAGGTCTTTTTTAATAGCGCTGAGCGCTTCCATGGGATAGGGCTTAAGACCTGAGGTGATTTCATTGATTATCATGCTTTTTGTTCCTGAAAAAATTATTTTTTTAAAAAAGGATTAAAAATCCTCGGGGCTTTATATAACGGACCTCTATTTTGACCTCTTTCTAAAAGGTGGCTATTGATCTTTTTTTACCGCACTGATTTTTTGCTCTTGCTTCTTTTTTAAAAGGATTTTTATTTTGGGACCACAGCGTTCACCCCGACACCCACCGCTTCCTGAACCAGTTTTACGATTTACGTCAGCCACGGTGCTGGCCCCGTCGAGTGCTTTTATGATAGTGCGAAGTGGTATGCCCTTGCAAATGCAAATGACCTGAGCAAGTTTTTTTTGCTTCTCTTCAAAAGTAAGACTTGGCGAATTTTGTTCTGAATTTGTTTTTTCATCCATAAATGATGATTATAAAGGCAATTGATCAAAAATGATAAGCTCATTTTTTTATATACTAAAAACCAGCAGACCTTGCGGAGTATAGAACAGCTAAAAAAAATTTCTGGGGTATGAAAAAAAATCAGTGCGCATTAGATAGAAACTGATCACTGGCTAATTAAGGTTTTTCATAAAAACCAACCCTGCCTCGGCAAAAGCTCCGAAGCAGGCTGCGAAAACAAACAATATAGCAAAAATCAATTAACATGGGACGCTTAAAGCAGAAGAGTTTATAAGGCCCCGTGCTGTTTTGCACGGGGAATCTCCATCACCTCTATAGTAGCAGCAAAATTAAGCTCTGCACTAGCCTCAGACCTAGATTTTTTTATAATTACACTTGTAAGATGAGCCACTCTTATAGCACTTTAAGTCACTAAAATAAAAGCTACCCTTCCTCTTTATGGGATAACCCGTCTCATCCCCTATATGACGGTCATAATTAACCAAAATCTCACCAATCTCATCATTAAATTCGCGCAAATCAATGATCCGCTTTTCAGCGATCTCAATGACTCCAGCCTTATTAAAAGACGATAATTCAAGGATACAAAAGTTATTGAGACGGCTTTCAATGAAGCCTGGAATATAATCTGAACTAGAAGGACCACAACTTACTACTAAAGATTTACCAGCAATCTGATCCCAGGTAATTCCTGTTGCTTTACTGAGGGAAGAGGTTCCCTCAAACATATTATAGAGACGTTCTGCGAGATTAATTTCCTCACCACGGCTATCCACTTGGTTGCTAAACCAAACGCGATCGCTCATTTGGTTAAAACCATTTAGTGTGTCCACAGGTGTATCAATGTCACAAAATAACTTTCCATAACTGTAGTGGCAGTACGCGCTATTAACAACAAAAGTACCGTTAGACTTTGGCCTTACATCAAAGGCGGCAAGCATTTTTTCAAAAGCATCCCAATCTGAAATGGATTTCACTCCAACAAATTGGGTCATAATCTCAGGCTTGCACATAAATCCACGGTTACCGGTACTCTCTAAGACCCCTCCCATAACACGCTGTAGACTAACCCTGCACGACTTGGTAGTGCCATCACAAGCAAGATTTTGGCGAAAACGTGGTTCACCATCCTTAAAGTCTTCATATAAAAAATCTGCAAACCATTCCAAATAGTCTGGCGCCAATTTTTGTAGCTGTAGGCGAGACATATACGAACCAAAACTAGGCGTATGAAGCGACCAAACATCTTGGGGAACTGCTCCTTTGGGACCTCTATATATTTCAAGAGCAGGACTTCCTGGCTCCGAGTAGGTTTCAGGATCACAGGTCGCCTTTGAAACAGGCTTTACCTCTAAGCCACTGTCCATAGAATCAGGATTCGCACAGTAACTCACGGCTGTGCCGACAGCTAAAATGAGCAAAAATGAATAATTTGCAAAGCGCATGGGTAGAATCTCCCTAAAATATGCTACTTATAAAACACCCCACGGCTTCGTATCACAAAAGAAACGGCATATCAAGGCGCAATATCTCTTGATTAGGCGCCAAAAATGTCCGATTTATGACCACAAATAGTTCAAGCAACTAAAGAGAAAGGTGAAATACCGAAGAAGGCATTTTAGCTAAAATAAAGCTTCGATTTTAAAGGCTGAGAGGCCTCGCTAGAATGCTATTTGCGTTTTTTACCGGTAATATTTTTAGGTATATAATTTATTTCAATAAAGTCCGGCATAAACATATATTTGTAGCTACTAAAATCTTTCATATTGGGCTTCCCTCCCTGAGCCCAGGCTTGATACCAAAAAAAAGCAAGCATATCAGCACCAGAGGCTAAACGTTCCACCAGAAGGCTTCTATAGGGACCACGCAGGTCTTCTGGCGGGGCCCTCTCGCCAAGTCTTTTATGAGGCGTCGTCTGGCTCGGTTTGCGCAAAGCAAATTTCTTATCTATGGCGAGCACTTCGTCAACTAAGGCAAAGCTTTCGAGACTAAAAGCGATGATCCAATTAAGAGGCTGCCAGGCGTCCCCTTGTGTTCCAATTTCGTTAAGAAGACTGTGGATGAGTTTTTCATTGGGTTTATTTTTTAAAGCATATTCATAGGCCTCTTGTTCAAGGGAAAAATCATAACTCCCAAGTACCATTGACTCAAAAAAAGCATGACCCCCCCCTTGGCCCGTTTCTATCCCATCGTAATTTTTTGTGGTATGCAGAGGCTGCGCTAAGTCCCCGACAAAATGGCTGAGTAGCCCCGCATAGACAAGAGCTTGGTTGACTAGATTTTCTAACTGATTTTTGGGGAAAGCGCCTTTTTTTTCGTTAAAGTGATGCTCAATCTGTGAAATCTCGCTAAATTTGGCTTTTAAAAGACTGGCCAACTGGTTTGTTCGCCAGGGAGCGGTCCCTATCTTGTCCATCATTTCATCAGCAGCAAGGCTTTTACAGCCATCTTTTTTTTCAATGACTTCACAGCTTTTACGAGCTGACAAGAAATTTTGCACAATATTCGTAGAAAAATTTTTTAGACTGGGATTAGGCTGAGCATAATCCAAATCGATATAATGCGAAGAATCCGCGCCTTTTGTGGCTTTTTTGGGCAGACTACGCCAGTAAATATCCGGAATATTAGATAGATGACCCAGCATTTCGCAGCGAAGTACAAAGGGCTGAGTCAACTCCTGAAGACCCTTATATTTTTCCTGAAGTATTTTGCAGGCAATTTGAGTGATAATGTCATGTCCCCTTTCCCCCCAAGACAAGGCGGTTTGGGAAGAGAGAAACCACAGGAGGACAACGTAATGAGCTAAGTTAGGCCAAGACATATGTTATTTATTCTCCGAAATATAAAACATCCCGAGACTCCTTTTTTTTCTTTTAGACATATTCTGGTATAGACCGATTAAGACAGGTGCAGCGCCGGACTCGGGCCAGATGTCTTCTTGGATCATAGCAGTCACTTGAGACAAATTAAAGAGTTATAGAGAGAAAAAAGACGCCGTTTTCAGGCGTAAAAACGCTGGACATTTAAAACGATACCCGATATTTCGAAAGGCCGGTCTTTAGCATAAGTGGAGGTATATTTTGGGTTTTCTGGCCGCAAAAACCAGCCGTTTTTTGTGTCTTTTCCCAAACGCTTCACAGTGACCTCGTCATCAAGACGCGCCACCACGATTTGTCCTGGATCTGCCTCGCGGCAGCTACGCACAACGAGCCAATCACCGCTCATGATGCCAGCATTTTGCATGCTATCCCCCTTGGCACGGACGGCAAAAAGCTGATCCTTTGGCGGCAGGGGCTTAGGAAGTAAATGAAAGGAAACGACGATATCGCCAATTTTTTCGCTTATGGCTTCTACAGGGTTACCGGCTGGCACCTCACCGAGACAAGGCACCAAAATCGTCGACTGTAAAAAATCAGTTAAATCGCCTTGATCGTCATCACGGAATGCCCGTAAAGCATCTTCACTAGGGACCAAAGATCCTCGCGCACTTTGCCCTTCATTGGTGATAAGGCAGCCCTTTTTTTTGAGAGCCTGGGCAAGGTCTTGAGCCGAACCGATAGCTGAGTATCCCATATAGGCACAAAGCTCGCGCAGAGTCGGGGTTAATTTGCGCCTGAGAGTATGCTCGCAAATAAACTGCAGGGCTTTATTTTGTGTTGGTGTTAATGATAACAAGGCAGAGAGCCTCTCCCGAAAATGAAGTTTCCCTATAAAAATCAGCTTATTCTATTTATAAACCGATTTTAGCTTCCTGGCAAGTTCTCTCCCTCCCACTCATTCAAGTTGAACTCGCCCTAAACCCCATTGCTTTGAGTCTTTCTATAAGCGGCGGATGCGAAAAATGATAACTCGAATACCAGGGATGGCTGAGTGGCATAGACTGGCTTTTTTCTCTAAGTTTTAACAGCGCTTGAGATAGCTTCATTTTGTCATCAATATTCTGGAGGGCAAAAGCATCAGCCGCAAACTCATTGCGCCGAGATAAGTAGGTAGACAGAGGCTGCGTAAAAAAGTGAATAAGGCCGAACCACATACCAAAAACGACCAAGGCACCATAGTTTGAGACCCCCTCCAAAGCGAAGCTATGGTAAAAAGCTTCTAAAGGAAGGCAAAGGCTAAAAAGGTAAAAAGTCAGTCCGCTGATTAGAGTACTCCGAATAAGCTGCGAGCGGACATGATGGAGCTTAAAGTGTCCCAGCTCATGGGCTAAAACAGCGGCGACTTCATCGGGAGACATCGCATCGACAAGGGTATCAAAAAGCACAATGCGTTTTTTACCGAAAACGCC
>JAUILP010000116.1 GCA_030432875.1 Oligoflexia bacterium
TTCCCTCACCCAATTGCTCACAGTGAATCCCAATAATTTGACTTTTTTCAAGATAGGAGAGCATCCAAGTCCGACGTTCTTCATCATCCATATAAAAGTTTTTTGGTTTATTAATGAATTGCAGCAAAGCGAGGATGGCATTGGGGCTCCCCAAGCGGAAGAGATATTTGATGTTTGGATCAAGCACCTGTTCAGGATGACGTGGCTCAAGATAACCTTTTAAGAGCTCCAAATGTAATTCGGTAAATTTTTTTTCTGGCCTATTTAAAATTTTGTCTATGATATAACTGCGGCCAGAAAACGAATCTTGATCCATAAACTTAAGCAAAACTAACGTTGCCTCCGGCGTATCAATCTGGTCTAGAATATCTGACGCATACTTTTTTGATTTATCTATTTCACTCTTCATATGCATAGCTACAGACTCAATCGAGTTAGGCTTAAAACTAGCTTTTAATAAAAAATAATCGATAGTTTCATAAACCTTTTTGCGTATATCATCGAACTTGATGGATAGCTGAGAGATAACTACCTTATGAGCAAGTGGTGTATCTATTTTTTTTAGGAGGTCATAAGCAAATACATAGGCGCTACCATTGTTGCCAAATTTTCCCGTCAATTTTGCCAGTTTTTCTACATATCCATCATCTAAGGGATATTCTGCGAGGATTTCATATGCGGCAAAAGCGCTCTGATAATTGGGGTGATTTAAAGTACTCACGAGCCCCAATAAAACTTTATCCGTAAGACCAATATGCCGCCGAGCTAAATTAAAAGCTCTATGTTGCTGCCCAAAATGATCTGAACTTATAGCCTCAGCATATAACTTTTCGATCTGCGGACTAAAAGCCCCAAGCATGACTTCGATGAGAGCCGCTTCTCGCTGAAAGGTCTTACTATTTGAGCGTTCCTCGCTCGCTAAAAATTCCCGGTAATCTTTTTCAGGCATAATCCACTGATGTAAACTCAACCAAAGCGTTATAATACTTGGATCATTTGACTCCATAACATCAGGCAAAATTTTATCAAGTTGTTCCTTTAGATTTTTCTGTATGCTTGACTCTGCCGTTATAGACTCACTAAATTGTGGAAATGACATTTTTATGTGACTTAAGGTAAGCTTCTGCCTAGTGCTGAATATTTTTTCTGAAGTACTATCGATATTATCCGCATCTAAAAATTTGGCTTTTATCGTAGCAAAAGCCAAAGCTCCTTTTTCGGCGATAATTCCCTCAGGAGATATACTAACATCCTTCGTATTTAAGCTGTAAAGATAGGCATTTTTCTCAGGAGATTTTTCAGGTTCCTGAGGTGTCCCTGCCTCAATAAATAAAGCAAAGCGCTGATCAGAAGATGGACTATAACTAAAAACGGTAAATAAGTACTCTTTTTCATCAATCCCAAGAAGTTCTTGACTCAAAATCAATTTTTCTTGACCCTCAAAACAAAGCGGACCGTCATAGCTGAAACCACAATCAATAAAATCTTGAACGACAGATTCGAGCAGCAAAGGAGGCTTGGCAAGACTGTCGAAGCGAAAACTAAAATCATTAAATTTCAGCGTCCAAAATTGCTGGTAGCGTGTGAGGACATCAAGGCTAGGACGCCCCCGTGATTCAATACCTTGACCTTTATAAGGGACCCCGTATCCAGAAAGTTTGGCATTATGCCGGGAGAAACCATCTGGAATTTCAGTATTTTTTTCTACAGGCGCACCTACATTTGTTGACTCAGTGCTTTCTTGACATTTTTCTTTAAACAAACGAAGCCGCTGATCTTTGGCGCAGTTATTGTTTACAGCATCGTCACCGAGCGCATTGCAATAGGCGAGGTGAGCACCTTCAATTTCTCCAGAAAATTCATGGAGACCAGTACTACAGGAATCTGTTATAAAATTATAACTTTCCCCTGATATTTCCTTGTTTCCCTTTTGTGTAGTGGAACGCGAAGAGCAGGCCCCTATCCAAAAGAAGAAGACCACAATCAGAAACTTTGAAAAAATTGATTCCATCAACACCGTCGCTACTCCAGAAAGATCTTGGCAGGGAAACTCACGATACAGCTGCTATTATCATAAAAAGCCGCATTTATCCAGGGTCTATATTGGTGTAAATGGCAATATCACTTGCGTTTGCAACGAAGGGGACGAGGGAATCTGAAAATATGTCTAATTTTTTGACATTTGTACAGGTATTTTATCCAAAAATCTTTGATATCAGCGATGCCAATAACCTCATCACTAAATGCCCTAACGACATTGAATTTCGTATGGCTATATATTGATTAGCTATTTTTATTTATGACACTCGACATATTTCTTCATAGCCAACACTATACCGGCATCCAGTATCTTGGACCGACTTTTGCATAGGATCATTTTGAGGATTCCCATAGTGGAATTTACCTATTGGAGTTGAACCTGATGCTGAAGCTGAATAAAATACTGTTGCTACGCCTTGCTGTTTATGGAGCTACTACTGCCGTTGTTTTTGGGGTCCTCTTAATTTCTAAAAAAAATCTCGAAGCTCAAAATAATTTTCGAGCAGATCTCAGGAAGATTAAGGTAGACGTTCCAAGCACCAGACCTGAGGTGAGCCAAAGAAGCATTGATCTTGCGGTTGAAATGTACCAAATTAAAATTCCCGCATTTACAAATCATCCCAAATTAGATAAACAGCTAAATGACCGCGGCATTACCATTAAAAGAGCTGGCAATGAGTATTTTGAAGTTTTTATTGGCCCATCTGCGTTTTCTAGCTGGGGGCTTTTGGGGTCAACCCTTGCTCATGAAATTGAAATCCATGCTAATCAATCCTTTTTAGCAATTTTTTTCTTAGAAAAATTAGGTTTTTCTGCTACCGCTGAAGCCGAGCGCATGGCCTATGACTACGAGCTCATCCTGGCAGACTATTTTGCCTTAAGTGAATATGACCGCTTGAGCATTGCCGAAACCCGTGACTATTATTATCCGCTGATAAATGGTTCTCAGAATGTAGCCCAGTTGTCAGCAGATAAAAAAATCCATTCATCACAATCTTCCCCTATAATCAAGGATAATAATCCTCAATCTGTATTAGGTCGCTTAGCCGCTGCCCTTATCATGCAAAAATAGTTTTCCTCTTTTAAAAAAGATGTTGCTCACGGCGGATTCGGTTATACTAATATTTTCCTGATCCGTTTTCGGCTCAATTTAAAAAGGAGCAACTCTATGTTTGCGATGAATTCCGCCCAAATACTATTTTATAAAAATACCGTCCCTAAGATAGCCAGTGGCGTTTTTATCGCCTCAGGTGCGCACATCATCGGGGATGTAGAAATTGGCGAGTTTACCAATATTTGGTTTAATGCTGTTGTTCGCGGCGATGAAAATTGGATTAAAATTGGGCCGCGCACCAATATCCAAGATAATTCTGTAGTTCATGTGACCAGTGGCACAGCACCAACCCAAATAGGTTCTGACGTTACTATAGGTCATGGCGCTATAATACACGGCTGCACCATCGAAAACTTGTGTCTTATTGGTATGGGAGCCATCATTTTAGACGGCGCAATCATTCAGAAAGAAAGCATTGTTGCTGCTGGCTCTCTGGTCCCTCCCGGGAAAACATATCCACCGCGCAGCCTTTTAAAAGGGAGCCCGGCTATCGTCACCAAAACTTTGTCGGACAGTGATGTGGCTATGCTTATCCAGTCCGCCAAGCAGTATATAGAAAAAGCCCACAATTATATGGGCACCCGTCAGCAAAGTTAATAGATTTATGAATGTTGTGACTCTGATCTGAACAGCACGAGTTTAATCTTATTCTTAGCGACATTGACCGCCTTAAACAGACCCTCTCATCTCAATTTTTTTTGCTACCCCAAAATCATTATTTAAAACGAGTGATTTTGCCATGTTATTGTGATTTTTATAAACTCAATCTACTAAATTTATCAACACGTTATCCCTGTTTATTCCAGCGATTCACTATATTAAAGTATATAATATTGATAAACTAATTATTAACATTATATTATGAAAAAATTTTTAAAAAAGTAAACTTTATGTCAAAAAATAGAGGCTCACTCGCCATAAAAATGTTTTTCCTTTTATTAATTGCATTAAGTAATGCCTGTAAAAATC
Organism: Oligoflexia bacterium; assembly: GCA_030432875.1. Classification (GTDB taxonomy): domain Bacteria; phylum Bdellovibrionota_B; class Oligoflexia; order Oligoflexales; family JAGOVF01; genus JAUILP01. Next base: position 4,124 of record JAUILP010000116.1, read on the forward strand.
ATCACGAAGAAAAAACAGAAACACCTACCAAAGGCGTGACTATTCAACATGCAACATCAGGTGTTGATCGATCTATTTTTTTAGTCAACACCATTAAAAAAAATCCTGGAATTCTAACCAGCTCAGCCCGACTAATTCTACAGGATATGAATGAAATTAAAGATTCCAGTTCTCCCAATCACTATGGTTTGTGTTTTTGGTCCATAGAATATAGACAAAAAAGCGGCGGGCTTGGCGTTGAAAATGTTTTAGGTGAACTTTGTAAACGCAGTGAAGAATCAAGAAGTCAATTTTATGGCAAATCGCAAAGCAGCCCCAATGATAATGAAATCACCATTAATCGGGTAAATAGGTACATCATTGAATTCCAGCAGCTTTTGTATAACGCGAATTTTCTAAATGCCAAATATGTTAAGAAGTTTTGGGGTGATACCCAGTTTTGGTCTGCCAACAGACAACTTGGTTGTTCCATCGTCATCCCAGTCTCAACCTTTGCAGGAGTTGCTGTAGGCGGGCTCATAACATTACCCGTCATGGGTACAGGGTCAGCTCCTGGTGCTGCAGTGGGAGCAGCCGTGGGTGAATCTATCTGTGAGTACTTTTCAACCGCTACGTTACAGCGTTATGATCGCATGAGTGGGGATATCACTCTTGGCGGTTTACAGGTCGTCGATCAATTAGAACGAACCCTCACCTATCTATCAAATTTAAATTTGGATCCAAATGCTCGTTGTGATTCTTTTTTGTGTGAGCCAAATTTGATATTAAAATTTACAGCTAATTCTAATAGCATAAATTCTGCTTTCCCTGAAAATTTAGCTGCCAAATCAAATTTTCCTGTGATTCAACGTTGGTTTGAAACAATATACTTATCTGAAAGTTTAGTAGATTTACATAATTTAGATAATTTTATTGAAGAGAGCTCCTTTTGGGGTGCCCCGAAGCAAATTGTAAATGATCTCTTAAAATATGAAAAAATAGGGACCCAGGAAAACCAAAGTTTAAATAATCTGCTGCTGTTGTCCCTTCGCTCAGTGGCGGAACGGTCACTTCAAGAAAGTAATTATCTTCGTATGGTATTTATAGATCCAAATACCCAATTGCCTCAGCGACCTTTCGACCGAGACGCTTTAGACCAAAGTTTTTCATTTAATGACTATATTAAAATGCTCAACGAAGTTTCATTGGAATGCCCAGAAAATTTACCTTTTGAACAGCTTTGCCCCCAATAAAAATTCATCCAGACGACTATTTTTATCGAGCACCAAAATTAGGTAATGATTCCTACATATCGTTAAATACTCAAATTCCCCCAAACAATGCACCAAGATTTTGGAGGCAAAATAAGCACTCAGGCTATAGTTTTACCCGCATTTTCTCCGAGCCATTAAATAAAAATGACAAACAGGCAACATAAGGAATGTTCACTTAACGACAATCCCCGAAATAAGATCGCGCGGCAAAAGACCTTCAGCACTTAAAAGTATCGACTGAGACTGAGCCGATTGACATAACAATGCGTATGAGCGGGCTACGGCGTCGCCTCCCTCGTACCCCATTGCCCCATGACTCGCTATAATACCACTGAGGACATCCCCTGTCCCTGCTTTTGCCAAACTATTAGTGCCACCTTGGCATATCTTTAGTTTCATTTCTGACCCCATAAAATCAAAAATCATAGGGGACGCATTTTTAAATACCGCTGTAATACCATAGGGAGATAATCTAGCGCTTAATTTTTTTACTTCCTTTAAATTCATGGGTATCTGCAGAGGCTTCACTGCTGACAAATTGAGCCACTCCCCGGGATGGGGGGTAATTACACAGCGCCTGGGATCAAATTGGGACTCCTTAATAGCATCAAGCATGTGGTATAAAGCTCCCGCATCGATGACAACAAAGATGCTGTGATTTAGACAAAGCTCCCCTAGCACCGCAAAATCTTCAGCACCTAAGCTACCTGGCATCATTCCCGGTCCCACCACTAAGGATTTTACCTTTCGCGCTATGACAAATTCCTTAAGGTCATCGGTGAGTAATTTTTGGTTTCTAAAAAATTTTTCAAAAGTAATTTCTGGTGGGTAACTAGGTGGTACAAAATAATCACGATCATCACCCAAAAGGCTCACACTAGCCCACCCTGCTCCGCTTCTAAGGGCCGCCATCGCAGCTAAGACGGGAGCTCCCCATTTACCTGGACTTCCGCCAAGGACAAGAACATGCCCACGATCAAATTTATGGGCATCAGAATGCAAACCTTTCCAGCGATTATCATTAAGCAAAGATTCATTGTGCGAAGACAATATAGGGGTAGTCGCCGGTATTATCTTTTCTGATTCACTCAGTGCCTTTGCCACTGCACGAGAAACAAAACCAATATCAATAACTTCTAATATTCCGCAGTACTGAGCAATGGGAAAACCTATATGACACGGTTTAGCTGCGCCGAACGTTACGGTGATATCGGCAGATAATGGGACTACATCATTTTGAGAAAAACTGTCGCATTCCATACCGCTTGGAAGATCGACTGCCATAGTTTTTTTATTTTTGTAAGCAGCAATAATTCTTAGACAACTCAGTTCGTTTTCTGGCATCGGCGGGCGAAAACCTATACCAAATATGGCATCCACAACAACAATTGGTTGATTACCCATATTCTGTAAAGTCTGCGTTAAGACTTCAGCAGAAAACTCTTCCAAAGCAATTTCCATTTGCGAACAGGTTTCGATATGCCCTAACGTCAAAGAGCTTAGTCCTTGACGCTGCTTAGGGTTGAATGCAGTAATAATCCTGACTTTTTCCCCAAAAACCTTTAGCCAACGAGCAGCAACCATTCCGTCACCGCCATTATTACCCTTCCCCACAAGGATAATAAATTCTGGTTTATTATCAGCTGAACTGGATTCATTATAAAAATTTCGCGCAAGATTTTGCGCAGAGTGGGCTACCGCTTTACCAGCATGTTCCATAAGAATAATGCTTGGTAACTTGTACTCTTCAGTGCTAAGCTGATCAATACGCTGGGCAATATTTTTACTCCAAATCTGCTGCCACTTTTTCATAGATCACACTCCCTGATACAGAAATCAAAATCCTTTAAACAATAGTAGAAAATTTAAAAAAAGTCGCCCCCCCCCTTATCACTTTTATAGACTTTGCGGCTCCGTTACTCTACTCAGATTGGCCCAGCCAGGCCAGGGTCCCGTCATTCTCGCGATGCTCGAATGACGGGAAAGGTTAATGATAGTAAGGTTTTCAATGAATTTTGATTCATCCATCCAATCGTCCGAATTCCTTGAGCAATATTTTTAAAG
>JAUILP010000027.1 GCA_030432875.1 Oligoflexia bacterium
TTATAATGAGATGGTAGAACTGGCCAAGCTGTGAATCTTACAATGAAGAGGCTTGTGCGGGAAATCCGCAGGCAGGCTTCCGTGGGGAGTTGAGAGGATCATATGACCCTCTCTTCTTACCCGACCCATATTTTGTATACAGCGATCACATATCATAAATATTTGTCGCTTGTCTAAAAGTTAAAGGCCTTAGCAATTAATTCTGTTTCAAAATATTTTGAAACAGACTCTGCATAAAATTTTATGGAAGTAGATATGCTTTCACAAGTCATCGGTTGCGCCAGTGTAGAGGGCGTTGCGACTGCGATTACAGAGAATATGACGACAATATTATAAAGAGTTCCTGCGGGGGGGGGGCCTTCGCCTACGGTTTAGGATAAGTCTTTAGCGCTTTCGCTCCAAAGCCTAATCATCTTTTTATCTCAACTTGAAACTCCTCCTCGCTCAGATAAACCTGCAATCTTCGGCCAAATTCCTGATCTGTGCCCATAAAATGAGACTGGAGCCAGTCGCAGATAAAACGAAGCAAATCTGAAGCAAGTAAACCCTGACCTTTAGCATAATTTTGATATATGCTGATAACTTTTTTGGTAAACTCTAAGTGTTCTAATTTATGCTTTTGTGAATCTGGATACTCGAGCTTGTCAAAGTATTCCTGTTCATAGGCAAAATGAAATTTGACGTAATTCAGGAGTTCTTGAACCACGTTATCTATTGCTTCACCGCCAACACCAGCACGTATCGCCTCTGCCAGATCATTAGTAACCGCAATGATTTTTTTGTGGTGCTCATCAATCTGTTTTACGCCAACACTGTATTTTTCTAACCATTCAAATTTTTGCATATATTATTCCTCTGTGCCGAAAAACGGATTTAGTTTTTAATTTATCATATACCTGTTTGGTGGTAAAAAGAAATTTGGTTCGTAGGTTTCTGTAATCAACTGATATTATAGGATAAATTGTTTTAGAAGTGAGCTCAAATTATTTGATACAAGACCAAATATGGCTGAGCTAAAAATCGCGAAACTGGGCGTCTGTTGGTTTTTTAGGCAAGGCCATTTCATTCCATTTATTCTCCCATTTATTTGAAAATGGCTGCTATTTAAAAAATTGTCTCTGGTGATTATCACGCGGCCATTATCATAAGATAAAAAAAAAATCAGTTTTTTTGTTTGAATGGGTTTTGGAGTGTTAAATGATTTTGGGTAATTTTTAAAAAATTCATGATGCTTGTTGGAAACAAAGGATTTTTGACTGTTATTAGGTCAAGCTTACCTAGCGCCTGATATTTTTGTAGTCTAAACCGCATTGATGCAACCCGAATAGTTTTAATTTAAGAAAAAAAAGATTTTTTAGAGTATTTGCTACCGGCTAGAAGTAGCAAAAATCAAATGAATGAAAAAAGCTATAATCCAACGCCAAAATGCAGATAGATGTGATAGCCGCTAAATTTTTTTATATCCTCATCAAAAAAAATTGGCTTTCGGTACTCAATTCCATACGAAAATGTTTTATTTTGCTGAAAACGAAGGCTAAAAAAGGGCGAAATAAACGAAAAAGTTGTGCCTTCAATGACTTCTGGGGACCCTTTATCTGTAATGAATTTACTGGCGATGCGAATACCAGCGTAACCAATGCGGCCCCCAAACTCTGTATAAAAATTCTCTGACAAATAAAACGGGTAACCTAGTCCAGCATCAAGTCCGTAGTAATTTACTTTTGTGTCAACAGCCACATCTGTCCAAATATCATGATGGGTGTGCTGCCATACGCCTGCGCCAATAAGAAACTGCAGCCCGTATTTTTTAATACCATAGTCGAATCCATAGGTTACAGCACCTTTAATATCTTCTACGCCAAGAAACGGGCCTGCGTAAAGACGAAAACTATGAATGCTGTCCTGATTGGATGCTTTCTTTCTAGGGGGTTGAGTGCTCGGTCGGGCGTGGCTTTGCCGTTTTTTCTTACTCTTTGCTGCGACGAGAATACTTTTGCTCGATTCTACTGTGGTCTCAGCAAAAGCTGGTGAGAAAAATCGATTCTCGAACAACAGAAGACTAAAAAAAATATACAAAAAGAATCTACTGCGACAAAGATTCCGAATAAGCCGTAAACAAATATTTGTTATTATGTTATCTACCATTTAAAATTCCGGCTAATTTGGCCAAAATAAAATTATAGTCTTTTTTAAAAAATTTAACTCACCCATGCGAGCTCGCGTCGAGATGGCTCTATATTATTAAAAAGATTAGCTATTTACAATGACTGCTTTAAAAAACACTCAATAATAAAACGAAGCACATTTTTAGCGCTAACTTCCTTATATTTTGAGTGTTATCTTCCCCAGAGCTTAGAGTGCTAATAATCTTAATTATATTGATAAAATTTTCCGATAAGGATGTCGTAACCGTAAGCTAAGGAGACGGGTATGATTGTTAGAATCGTCCAAGCGCTATTAGTGGTGCCGCTAATATTTTCTTGCAGTGAAAGCACGACAAATCATGATGGCAGTTTTTTTGGTGGTGATAATTCTGCGGCAGCTAATCAGGCCACTAGAAATCAAGAAGGAGATCTAACGCCAATCGATCCAGACGCTTCTGGGTGTGAAATAAAGGGAAATGAGCTGCTTGCGGATGGATGTGCTGAGTATTCGGGGTTTGCCAGAAATAGATTGGTAACTGACTGCAAAAATCTTTCGGGAATTATAAAGCCAGATTGTTCCCTATATTATGGTAAAAGTCAGTGCCTTGGTAGTTTTGGCGGATTCGGTGGCATCACTATTTACGGAGCAAGTCCTGCAGAATGTGATCTTATTAAGGCTGATCCGATGATACCAGAAGGAACCGAAATCACCTATATTCCTTAAATGACCCTTTAACAAAGTGTATCTCTAGGTCAACTGGTACCGAACCTTGATGTGGACCAGTTGACTATCTTTAAGCGGAGATGAGTAGCCTTCAATAATGACTTGTTACTATCGTCATAAAGAGCCATTTTTAACCTGGGATTTTCTAAATTAATTTATTTTCTTTATACCCACGATATCAGAAACTTTAAAGTTTTCTAAAGATATTATATTTTTTTCTGAGCCGTCTAAGTAAACACATTCATCTTGATTTAAGCCAGACTTTTTACCCTTTTTAAATATCGCTATTTCTACAGACGCTTGATCGCCTAAGCCCTGGATGTTTTTGCCGAACTCTGTTAAACCATAATCCAAAAATTTTATGGTGATGATGCCATCCTTTAAACTGGCGATGTTTTCCGCCGTAAAGCTTTTTTGGTAACTACTTTTGCTCACAAAGAGGTCCCTTAATTCAACAGAACTACGAAACTTTACGTTAACGCATTCATTAGTGTTGATAGCAATCTGAGATAGATCGACTTCAAGAGTCTTGCTTGTCGGTACAGGTAAGGCCTTAAAAACATCGAGGGGGTTAGAGTCTTTGGGAGCATCTTGTAGGTATGCGCAAATGGCGTCTCCCAGAACATTAAAGGTTGCGAGACAGATAGACCCATCTGATCCATATTGTTCATAGTCATTTTCCGTGACAGCATCAAGTTCTTTTATGGAATAAATAAAATCGTTATAGGGGCCTTTTCCAAAAGGAAATGACCAAATATAGTCAGGACCCGAATTTAAATATTTATTCTTAGTCATAGATCCTATGGCCCAAAATTTATCTATAAAGTCATATGCTGAGCGAATGCGCTTAGGCGAATATTCAGCATAGTACCGAGTTAATTCTTCAATATTTTGATAGGAATAAGGGATTCTTTTGCCACCGACAAAGGTGTTAGTCTCCGCTTTTAACATAAGAGGTTCCAAGTCCTTTTCGGAAGGAGCTCCATTACCTGAAAAATGAAGCAAAATGTCTTTGGGAAAGAAAGGAAAAACAATCTCAATGAGGTCAACTGTATTATAATAATTTCTCTTCCCTAAACCTAATCCGGATCTGATGTATTTTTTAGTTATCCACTGTTTGGATTCATTATGAGACGCATCGAAAGAAGTGACTTGTGAACCACGAACTATGACGTTTTCGACTTCCAGTTGTTTTAAAAATGCCAGTTCTCCAAAATCAAAATCTCTATTGGATTCACCACAAACTATCTTTAAGGATTGCTTCGTGGAATTTCTAAAATCATCACGAAAGAAACGTCCGTTGAAACTGTAGAGATCATTCGTGGTAGGTTTGAAGCTTCCGGTCCCCTTTAAGGCGCAATCTACCAGATTATTATTTGGAAAGATCGTTTCTTTACTGGCGGTTGGAGTAAACCACAGAGAAAATCGATAGAAAATATTCGCATTTTTTACATAAGTAATTTGATCAAAGGAAAACCGGCGAAGATTACCGTTTTCAAAAAATTGAGGCATTAATTCAATCTGCACTTCCCTTTGTTGAAAGGTCATGTTGCTGCCGAGCCATTTAATATCGGAGTCACTTTTTAAGGTTGCGCTAAACCAAAGAGAATCTATTGGTTCATTAAATATAAGTTTGTATTTATCAAGTTTTGCCGTGAGGTTATAAAATGAGAGAAACTTATGATAGTCCAAAAGCCCTGCGATGGGACTAGCGACTTCATTTGCATTTGCTTCAAGTATTCTTCGCTCTCGTATTATGCGTCTAGAGAAATAATTATTTGCGATTCTAGCAACAAGCGCGCGAACTGGATAAGAATCTACTACCCCGTCTTCAAGAAGTATTTTGTAAAGTATTTCATGAAAAACAAGTCCGGCTTGATGTTCGGGAGGCATTTTGTCAAAAAGTGTTTTGTTTACCAGAAAATAGGCTTCATCAGGACTTGATGGCGTCTCTTGGCTGGCAATATTGACTTCTCGGCATTTGTTATATTCGGCGCGAGGATTGACGTCTTCCTTAACTCTGAGATCATGGCCTGAGATATACTGAAAATAGGGCGCTTTTTCCCGGTCAGAAAAATATATTTCGAGATTATTTTCTTTGGCGAGTTTAAGTCTACTTGAATTTAACCAATAGTTCAGGCTCCATGATAGTTTTTGGCTGCGCTCAAAATCAATTTTGCGCATTCTGTTGATGAAAACCATAAGGTATTCTTCGTATTTTGTTAAAGGAAATTCTTTAATATAACTTATGATGCCATATGGTTTAAAATTTTTTACGGCATCTTCAATTTCTTGATCATTAATATTGAAAGGTAGTCCCCAAAGCTCTTTAGCTTCGACAAAATCTCTCAGAAGAACGACTTCTTTACCATCCTTCTCATCAATGCAGCTATAGCCTGTACCCCCATTGCCAACATTATTGCCACTTTCAACCAGGTTTGCATATTGTTCAGTTGCGCTAGATGTTGTCGCTAGAGCGGGATTATGAACTGTGCTCTCAGCGCCAAGTTCATTAAGAACAGGTAAGACTTCCTGCGAGCTATTAGCTTTATTTAGAGGTTCAATAGCTAAAGTATTCTCATTTTTAGTAATAGGCAGTTCTTGAACCAGCTTCACTTCACGGTTCAATGCTTCGGGAGATTCATTCAAGGAAGATAAATTTTCATCATCTGCGTTAGGCAGGGCTGATTTTTCTTCGGTGACAGCTCGTGTGGTTCCCTCGGCGGTTATCGCCGGGGGCACGTTTTTACCACCGCGACCGCATCCCGGTAGATAAGCTATTAAAGGCAGGGAAAAAAAATACACAAAAATGGTTTTAAATAAGTGATTCGTCAGTAACATATAGGTCCTTTCAAGTGTTAAATCTTTTAATCTTTATCAAATAGGACAAAAGCCTGGGTGTTTACGCGCATCAAACAATCGGGCTCGTGACTTTTTTCCGCCAAACTCATAAGTTTTGTTACAAATTCCTGTGCTAACTTTTTTACTTCACCAATATCTTCTGCATTGATAGCAATTGTGCTTGAATTAAACTCTCTTTTTTCAAGGGGAACTTCCTGCAGGGCTTCCTTAGCTAATTCCATAGATTTTTTATGAAATTCCTGAATAGCAACATTTTTTTTCAAAGCCGTAAACATCAGATTTTTTTGGGATTTAATAAGCTTTCCCTCAACAATGCGAAGGTAATCAAGTCTAATCAGGCGCTTTATTGCCATGGCAACTTGATAGGGTTTAACGCCATAACCCAGCTTTGATGCAATCCATTCCTCATCAAAAGTAAAGCCTTTAACTTGAACAAGCTCTAAAATCACGAGATGGTACCACTCCTTAATAAGTGAAAATTCGTCCTCATGCTGTGATTTGGCGGTAAAGGTCAAATTTTCTATCATTTCAAGCACAATCTTAGCGTTTTCCGATGAACCGGCGGGGTTATTTTCGACTAAGGTTCGTGCTCTAATTAATCTTTTTTCTTCTTCAGAAGGCTGTTCTTTCGCGATAAATTTTTCAATAAGGTTAGCCTTTAACTTGCGTTTGCCATTAATAGCATTGCATAGGTAGCCAGGGTTTTTAAAGCCAAGTTCCGCTGACCATATTTGGTAGTTAAATGTTGGTTCGTGCTTCTTTCGGTGGTGATAAAAAGCCTTTAAATACTGGCGATTATCACGGTAGTCCTGTGCGATAGGCATATTCATATTGTGGTCCATAGAATTTATCCCGATGATTTGCCTAGAAAATATATCACTGCGATACATTTCGTCTTAAGTCAGGCCGGTTCTATCATCCGCATACACCAAAGTCAATAATAATGGATATAAATATTTCCATTTTGGATACATTGTTGATATTGAATGGATATATGTATTGCATTAACGGAAATGCTTTGCGCTGAAATTGGTCACTTTGTCGGTAAACAAGACCTAGAACAGGGACTTAGGCTTTCCCAAAACTTTGTGGGTTTTTTCCTTTTTGCCGGATTTTTATTTCGGGTTCATGATAAAGCAACGAATTTTCGGGGACACTTTGCGTGACCCAAATGTTGCCTCCGATAATACTGTTTTTCCCTATGCGGGTTTGTCCGCCCAAAATTGTGGCGTTGGCATATAATATGCAGTTTTCTTCGATGGTGGGATGACGCTTTTTTCCGCGCAAGTTGCGTTCAACGCTGAGAGCTCCTAAGGTGACGCCTTGAAAAATATTGACCCTTTTTCCTATAACAGCCGTCTCTCCTATTACAATACCCGTTCCGTGGTCAATAAAACAGGGGCTTGCGATTTGGGCCCCAGGATTAATATCGATTCCTGTTTTTTCGTGTACATACTCTGTCATCATACGCGGTAGAATTGGGACTTTATTTATGTGTAAAAAGTGGGCCATCCGGTATACAGTCAGAGCAAAAAAACCAGGGTAGCAAATAAATACTTCTTCAATTGATCGGCAGGCGGGGTCTTGCTCCAGAAAATACCGAGCATCGGCAATCAACTCATTTTGTATTTTTGGTAGGTTTGTCACAAATAACGGAGCAACTTCTGACCCAAGACTGCGATGATTGCTATGAGTTTTCTTAGCACTGCGTTGAGATAAGCGTGTAATAATTAGGTCGAGTTTTGTTTCAATCGATTTTAGTTCGTATACAATTTTACTCTGATCAGGTAAATGTCCCAGGCACCTCGCGGGAAATAAAAAATTGCACATATCTTCGATCAAGAGATAAATATTATCTTTACATATGCCATCTAAGCGCCTCAACGGAGTTCCGATACTCTTTCCTTGCTTGATTATTTCGTCGGCGATATCATTAACTAAAAAATTCATTGTTCTATCCTTTGTGTTTGCTTCGCTACCCTTTTGTGCCATAGCAAAAAATTATCCTCTAAAGCTTTCTACTTTTAGGCGATAAGCTGAAACATCGCATGTTTTTTATCGGCATGAGCCGTTTTCTATTTTTCTTAATGTTTTTCATGTAGAATTATAAAGATATCAGGACAACCCATTACAGGCAAATCAAAGATTTTTATGAAAGGCATATTAAATGAGCAACATCGCAAATACTATTACTGAGTTGATTGGGGGAACCCCCTTAGTTAGGCTAAACCGCTTAGCGGTCGCGGCAGGTGCACAGGCAGAAATCCTTCTAAAACTCGAATTCTTCAATCCCGCAAGCAGCGTTAAGGACCGCATAGGGCTCAGTATGATTGAGAGTGCGGAGGCATCCGGCCAGATTAGTAAAGATACCATTATATTGGAAGCCACTAGTGGCAACACGGGCATAGGCATTGCCTTTGTGTGCGCGGCAAAAGGATATCCCTGCGTTTTAGTCATGCCTGATACCATGAGCTTAGAAAGACGCAAACTCCTTCTTGCTTATGGAGCTGAACTTATACTAACCCCCGGCGCTCAGGGTATGAATGGAGCTATTGCTAAAGCAAATGAACTTGCTGCTTCCGATACCCGTTATTTAATCCTTAGGCAATTTGACAATCCCGCGAACCCTGAAATTCATCGGCGTACGACGGCAGAAGAAATTTGGCGCGACACGGATGGGAAGGTCGACATCTTAGTAAGCGGTGTCGGCACGGGCGGAACTATCACTGGGGTGAGCGAAATATTGAAGGCAAAAAATCCTAAATTTTTTACTGTGGCTGTTGAACCCGCCGATTCACCGGTGCTGAGTGGTGGTAATCCAGGTCCGCATAAAATTCAAGGTATTGGTGCTGGATTTATTCCGAATGTACTTAATACCAAAATAATTGATGAAATCGTTAAAGTCACAAATGAGAATGCGATGAGCATGGGAAGAAAAATAGCTCGTGAAGAAGGTATACTCGTGGGGATTTCCTCCGGTGCTGCAATTTGGGCTGCGTTAGAGATTGCGCGGCAACCGGTTCATAAAGGTAAGCGCATCGTTGTGGTGATTCCTTCTTGTGGTGAACGCTACTTGAGTACCGCAATGTTTGCTGATCTAGCCTAGGCAGTCACAGTATTTGTGGGATACGGCTTAATTTTTTTCGCTTAAATCGATGTATTCTTCATAAGAAATGTCTTTATCAAAGGCAATGCCTTCCGGAGAAATTTCTAAAATTCGATTAGCAATTGTTTGAACAAACTGCTGGTCGTGGGAAGTAAATATCACGGTACCGCTGAACTGTATGATAGCATTATTGAGAACCGTGACGGACTCTAAATCAAGGTGATTTGTGGGTTCGTCGAGAATAAGCACGTTGGCATTCACAAGCATCATTCTGGCGAGCAAACAGCGGACTTTTTCACCTCCCGATAAGACCGAGGTTTTTTTAAGAGCCTCTTCACCAGAAAATAACATGCGCCCTAAATACCCGCGGATAAAGCCTTCAGATTTGTCCGTGGAAAACTGGCGCAACCAATCTATGAGTGACAAGTCCTGAGCCGAAAAATAGTCTTTATTGTCCTTTGGAAAATAGGCGACGGAAGTCGTAACTCCCCAGGTGTACTGCCCAGTATCTGCTTTAATGTCATGGGTGATGATGCGTAGCAAAGCAGTGTTTGCCACTTCACTTGAACCCATAAGGGCAATTTTGTCACCCTTATTAACTGTAAATGAGATGTTTTTAAATATGGGCTTCTTATCTATAGTTAGGCTCAAGTCCTCAACGTCTAGAATGTTTTTTCCCGCTTCGCGCTCAGGTTTAAAATAAATAAATGGGTATTTGCGAGATGAGGGTTTAATATCTTCTAGCGTAAGTTTTTCTAGCTGTTTTTGCCGTGAAGTTGCCTGTCTTGATTTTGAGGCATTGGCGCTAAAGCGTGCTATAAAGGCTTCGAGTTCTTTGGCTTTTTCTTCTGTTTTTTTGTTGCGTTCCTGGGACAGCTTAAGAGCTAGCTGGCTTGAAGAGTACCAAAAATCATAGTTTCCTACATATAGGGTGAGTTTGCCAAAATCGATATCTACCATATGAGTGCAGACTTTGTTGAGAAAGTGGCGGTCATGGGATACGACAATGACTGTATTTTTAAATTCATAAAGAAAATTTTCTAACCAGCGAATCGCCTTAATATCAAGATGATTTGTGGGCTCGTCAAGTAGTAAAACATCTGGCTGTCCAAATAATGACTGGGCTAGCAGGATTTTTAATTTTTCTGCGCCAGTAAGTTCCTTAAGTTTTTTGCTATGGAGTTCGTCTTTGATGCCGAGTCCCTTAAGCAGGGAAGCTGCTTCCGCTTCTGCTTCCCAACCATTTAGCTCGGCAAACTCGGTCTCAAGTTCTGAAGCCTTTATTCCGTCTGCATCGGAAAGATGATCCTGGGCATAAAGTTTATCCTTTTCTACCATAACATCATAAAGTCGCTTATGCCCCATGATAACGGTGCCCAGGGCATCGATCTCATCATATTGAAAATGATCCTGCTTTAATATGGCAAGACGTTCTTTTGGACCCAAAATAACGGCCCCAGAGGTGGGGGTGATTTCTCCTGATAAAATTTTGAGAAAAGTGGTTTTACCTGCGCCGTTAGCGCCAATTAGCCCGTAGCAGTTTCCCGGAGAGAAGGAAATAGAGACATCTTCAAATAATTTTCTTTCGCCAAATCGGAGGCTTATACTCGCTGTACTCAACATTAGCACTGTGCCTTTATACTAACGCATTTACGGAAAGCACGAACCATATCAATGAATGACATATGTATCAAGGATTTAAATATGCCTGCCCGTAGCATGTGCTTCTTGTGTAAAAGAGCAAAATCGATGGAGGGATAGCGCCAATATTTCATTTTAAAGTGTCTTTGGCTCTTTCCCACCAAAGACACCCCAATGAAAAGTTGTCTAATATATCAAGGAAAAAAACTGAAAATAAATCTCTCTAAGGGCTTATGCTCACGGTTGTGGCATTAGCGAGATGGGAGAAAGCTCACTTTTTTACGGGCTTAGTGTTAGCTTTTTTATCTTCTTTTTTGGCTGGGGTTGCTTCTTTTGCTGGTTTAACATCAGCTTTTGCTTTGTCACCTCCAGAACCCTCGTCATTCCTGCGGAAAAATTCTAAGATACTTCTGGCATCACTTTCTGAAACACTTTGAAAAGTCATCTGAACCATATTATAGGAACCAAAAAGGTCCATCGCCACAGGGTCCTTTTGCGTCATTTCGACGGGATTTAATATCATATTCATAATCCATTCGGGTTTACGGCGATGAGTTACTCCGAGCAAAGCGGGGCCAATATACCTATCAGGAATTTTATGGCACGCAGAACATTTCGTCTTGAAGAGTTTTTCACCACTATCAGCTAGAGCATTATCAATAGGTTTTAAGTCGAGGGTTTTGATGGGGCCAATACCCTTGCTTGGTGACATTGCTTCTTCTGCCTGAGCCGCAGATATAAATTGAGTTAGGCTGATTGAGATTAAAGAGATTTTTAAAAGATAACGAAGTTTCATTGCGACACACTCCTGTTCGTTTTTTGCAAAAAATAAATTACTAATTTTTGCGTAGTTAATCTTGGCCATAATTGGCTTAGTGGTTAAGGTATATATATTTAAAAAAAACGCTATATGATTTCAATCGTCCATAAAAATTGACCGAAATAGTCAACAATATATACGCTCCAAAAATATGATATAAATCATAAAATATCAAAAATATTCTAGCACATCAAACGTATTTGTCCTATAATTCTTTACCTAATCAAAGAAGGAGTCGTTACAATGAAAAAAGTTCCAAAAAAGCTTTCGTCACTAACTTATGTTATGAGTCTGGCGTTAGCGCTACAGTCTGCGAGTGGCGCTGCCGAGTCTCGCTTAGCGAGTAATGCTGCGCAAAAAGTCTATGTTGAGCCTGGTAAATATGATGAATTTTACGCTTTTCTATCTGGTGGATTTAGTGGTCAGGTATCTGTTTATGGTCTACCGTCTGGGCGCTTATTGCGGGTCGTTCCTGTTTTTTCTGTTAATCCCGAAAATGGCTGGGGCTATTCAGAAGAAACAAAACCCATGCTTGAAACATCGCATGGATTTCTTCCCTGGGATGACGCTCACCATCCTTGGCTTTCACAAACCAAAGGTATTGCCGATGGACGCTGGTTATTTATCAATGGCAACAATACACCTAGGGTAGCGCGCATTGATTTATCTACGTTTAAAACCATGGAAATCCTAGAGATTCCTAATTCTGCCGGAAATCATGGCTCTCCTTTTGGCACCATGAATAGCGAGTATCTTGTTGCGTCAACACGCTTTTCTGTTCCGATCCCTCAGAAAGATACTTCCATTGAAGCCGCCAAATTTTCTGGATCAATCAGTTTCATTAAACTTGATAAAAATAGCGGCAATATGGAAATCGCCTTTCAACTACTTGTTCCAGGAATATCCTACGATTTAGCTCATTGCGGTAAAGGGCCTTCGCATGGCTGGTGTTTCTTCACAAGCTATAACAGTGAAAAGGGTAAAACCCTTCTTGAAATCAATGCCTCTAAAAATGACAAAGATTTTATTGCCGCCGTCAATTGGCAGCAAGCCGAGAAATGTGTGGCATCTGGTAAATCTAAAGATATGAAGGCTAATTTTGCTCACAATGTCTATGATGACTCTACCCATTCAGCAACATCGACAAAATTAAAATCTGTCAAAACCCTTAGTTTAACTGATTGCCCTAACATGGTTTATTATATTCCTGTTGCAAAGTCTCCACATGGCTCAGATGTTGATCCTACCGGTCAGTATTTTGTTGCTGGGGGAAAATTAGCAGCGCAAGTCACCGCATATTCCTTTGATAAAATGCAAAAAGCAATTGCTGCTAAAAAAATTATTGGCGACTTTGAAGGTGTGCCTATTCTCGATTATGAATCAGTGATGGCAGGAGAAGTTAAGAAAATTTGTCTTGGACCACTTCATACTGAATTTGATGATACTGGGCATGCTTATACATCGTGTTTTGTGAGTTCAGAAGTAGTAAAATGGAAAGTGGGCACTTGGGAAGTTGTTGACCGCATTCCTGCTTATTATTCCATTGGTCATCTTTTGGTTCCTGGTGGCAATACTATGAAGCCTTGGGGCAAATATCTAGTTGCTCTTAATAAAATCACTAAAGATCGTTATTTACCCACGGGGTTAGAACTGGCACAAGCCGCGCAGCTAATTGATCTTAATAGCAATAAAATGGAGCTTTTACTAGATTTTCCCACAGTAGGTGAGCCCCACTATGCTCAAGCAATTCCCGCTGAGCTTGTAACTAAGCATCAAAAGAAAGTTTATCTCCTAGAAGAGAACAAACACCCCTATTCGGTATCGAGTGAAGATGGTACAAAAGTTGTGCGTAAAGGAAATGATGTGCATGTCTACATTTCAACGATTCGCACGCATTTTTCTCCCGACAACATCGAGGGCGTTAGTGTTGGAGACACAGTTTATTTTCATGTCACAAATCTTGAGCAAGACTGGGACATTCCTCATGGATTTGCTGTTATTGGCAGCAATAATGCTGAATTACTCGTGATGCCAGGAGAAACACAAACATATAAATGGATACCTAAAGAACCTGGAGTCGTGCCATTCTATTGCACAGATTTCTGTTCGGCGCTTCATCAAGAAATGCAAGGATATATCAGAGTTTCCGCTAAGGGTGTTAAAACACCAATTAAGTTTGGTTTAGGTAAAACTCTTTAATGCCTGAGTCGCAGTCTTCATGAAAAGGATGTCATGAAGACTGCTGCATATCTTGTGAAAGTATAAAAGAAACATAAAAACGGAGAAAAAAAATGTCCCGAATATCTCGTGTACTCGTTGTTATCGCTTCTGGACTGGTTGTTCTTATGTTTCTATTTCCCCTCTGGGAAATCGGCTTAATCGCCCCACAGTATCCAGAGGGTCTTTCTATGCAGATTTGGCTTTATAAAATAACAGGTGATCTTAAAACCATTAATATCCTCAATCACTATATTGGTATGATGCCTATAGAGCCTGAGGGTCTTGCTGAGCTAAGGTTGTTTCCCTATATCTTTGGAGGTTTAGCAATACTTGGGCCCCTCGTGGCTTTGATTAACAAAAGATGGGTTCTTCATGTGGCAACGGCGTGTGTATTTGCTACCGCGCTTCTATCCCTCGTTGATTTCTATCAATGGGAGTACCGCTATGGTCATGACCTTAGCGAGGATGCCCCCATGAAGTTTGAGGAAAGCTACGATCTTCCCCTTATTGGTACAAAACAAATAACTTCTGTTATGGCGAGCTCGTTTCCGGAGGAGGGTGGCTATGCCTTTATGGGAGTGGTATTTCTTTATACGGCAAGTTCACTCTTAAATTTAAAAAAGAAGAGGAGGTAGCAATTTTTAAAGTCACTACTTTTTTGATGCTATTTCTTGTCGTTGGCTTTAACGGTTGCCGCTGTCAAGACTCATTTGAGCCCATAAGTTATCACAAGGATGCTTGCCATCACTGTAAAATGCAGATAACCAATCATCGATTCGCTGGTGAAATCGTGATGAAAAAGGGAAAAACGTATAAATTTGACTCTCTCACGTGTATGCGGTCATTTTATCAGGAGAATTCGGGTGAGGTCGCTGATATTTATGTGGGGGATTTTTATCACAAAGAACATCTGCTTTCGGCGCGTAAAGCATATTTCTATCTCGCGCATGATATGCGTAGTCCTATGGGGGCTGGCTATGTAGCAGTGTCCTCTGAGGAAGATTTGGAAAAAATAGTTAAGGAACATCCGGGAAAAGTTATAGACTGGAAAAAATTTCTCGAAGAAAAATAGCAAACTTTAACGGTACTTCATGTTTTATTTGAATTTATTGCTGCAAGCTTCTACAACTTTTGCCCCGATCTCTGTTTGCAAAGCATCAGTCTGCACTTACTCGTCTCTTGCGGATGCGCTCGCTGCAGCAGAACCAAACGCGATTATTGTGGTTGATGGAGGTACCTACGCTGAAGGGCCTATTATTATCGATAAAACCATAAATCTTATTGGGAAAAACTCGCCTGTTATCGATGGGCAGTTTAAAGAAGATGTGATCTCAATAAAAGCACCAGATGTAAAAATTTCTGGCTTCACCATAAAAAACTCGGGAAAAAGCTACATAAAGGAATTTTCGGGAATTAAAGTTACCGAAGGATCTGAAAATTGCCTTATTGAAAACAATACGCTTAGCGATAATATTTACGGCATATACTTAGAAAAAAACAAATCTTGTACCATCCGCAACAATGATATAAGTGGCACGAGAACTTCTGACTCTGAGTCAGGAAATGGCATTCACGTTTGGGTGGGGAGGAATATTGATATTGATAATAATCATATCACCAATCACCGCGACGGAATTTATTTTGAATTTGTAGAAGAAAGCCAAATCACCCACAATAAATCGGTAAAAAATACTCGTTATGGCCTACATTTTATGAACTGTGATAACAATACCTTTGCAAGCAATATTTTTAGCAGAAACGAAGCTGGTGTCGCCGTAATGCTTTCCCGAAAAATTGAAATGATTGAAAATGATTTTTCTGAGAATATCGGGGGAGCGGCTTATGGTCTTCTTTTAAAAGATATTACCGACAGCGAGATAAGGTCGAATAACTTTAGAAGCAATACCTCTGGCGTATACATGGAAGGATCCAATAGGCTGGTCTTTACGGAAAATCTCTTTAGCTTTAACGGCCACGGTTTACGGATAATGGGGAACTGCGACAATAATAAGTTTTATCACAACAATTTTATGGGCAATACTTTTGAAGTTGTTACCAATTCTTCGATGAGCAGCACTGACTATAAAGGAAATTATTGGAGTAGCTACCAAGGGTATGATCTTAATCATGACGGTTTTGGTGATATTCCTTATTATCCGGTAGCGCTTTCTTCAGTGATTATTGAAAAAGTTGATTCATCCTTTATTCTAATTAAAAGTAATTTTTTTTCTCTTCTGGACTGGGCTGAGCAGGCATTTCCTGTTTTGATTCCCAAGAGCTTAAAAGATGATCAACCTAAAATGCAGCCAAATTCATTAAAGAAGGTAACGTACGAGTCTCATGATCGAAGTTAAACACCTTGGCAAATCTTTTGGCAACTTGTCCGTTCTACGTGGCCTTGATGCTCATATCAAAAAAGGAAGCATTACTGGGCTTGCAGGTCCTAACGCGTGCGGAAAAACTACGCTGATAAAAATCCTTCTAGGATTAGTCGTCCCTGATCATGGGGAAATTTTACTAGATGGAAAACCTATTAAAAAAGGGAGTGATTACCGGCGCTTTATTGGTTATATGCCGCAAAATGCTGATTTTCCCGCCAATTTAACTGGTAGGGAACTGTTTAAAATGCTTCAAGATTTGCGACAAGAAAAATCAACCAATTTAGAAGACTTGATCCAATTATTTGAACTCGAAAACTTTGTACATAAACCTTTTAATACGCTTTCTGGGGGCACCAAACAGAAAATTGCTGCCACTACGGCTTTTATGTTTAATGCACCCATTTTAATATTAGATGAGCCAACCGTTGGTTTAGACCCAGTTGCCGCCTTACGTCTTAAAGATCTCGTGATTAGAAGTAGCCAGCAAAATAAAACAGTACTTTTGGTCTCACATATTATGAGTGAGGTTGAACAACTTGTGAGTCATGTGATTTTTCTTCTCGAAGGACAAGCTGTATTTAGTGGTGATGTCGAAAATTTGCGTGTTCAGACAGGAACGACGAGTCTTGAAAAAGGTATTGTCAAACTCCTAGCGTCTGCTGAGTCAAGACCATCGCCTGTTAGAGATGCGAGCCTATGAGCAATTTGACCACGGTACTAAAATACGAATTCTATAACGTCCTGCGAAGCAAATGGATCATATTTTATACTTTGTTCCTCGCAGCCTGTACCTTTGGGTTTTATGAGGTTGCCGATAGTTTTGAAAAAATTGCCCTTAGTCTCATTAACGTATTGGTTCCTATTGTTTCTCTTGTCAGTATTCTTTTTACCGCGACTTATTGGTATTCCTCAGAGCGATTCACCGAAATGCTGTTAACCCAGCCCGTGCCAAGACAAAAACTTATCTTAGCGCGATTAATAGCGATAATTGGCGCGCTGAGTTGCTCCTTGCTCGTGGGTATTTATATTCCTTTTCTAGTTCATGGTGACATAAGTTGGGGCAGCGGTGTCATCGGGCTAGCGAGTATCTTTTTAACGATTGTTTTTTCGGTTTTGGGTGTCCTTATCGGCGTTTATATTTCGGACCGCATGCTGGGGATCGGGCTTGGGTTAGGTCTTTGGTTTTATATGGTCGTTATTCACGATGCACTCCTGCTCATCATGTTGCTTATTTTTAAAGATTACCCCTTAGACGTGCCGAGTGCGATTTTGGGAGCCATTAACCCCGTAGGTCTTTCGAGAGTTGTTCTCCTCATGTTTTTTGATGCCCCGCTTTTGCTAGGGCATACCGGGGCACTTATTCGGAGTCTCGTAGAAACCGGCGCAGGATATTATTATTTGACGTGTTTCGCCATAGTGTGGCTTTTATGTCCAACTTTTTTTGCATACCGAAAATTTATTTACAGGGATTTTTAGTGCCTTTACTTACGTTTTACCTTTGAGGATGGTAACGCCATGATTGCATGGTGCAGGAATGTGGAAGTGCAACTTTTTTTACAAATTTTACCCAGATGATTTAGGTAAAAATTAACCATTAATTTCATTGAGGAGTCTCTAACATGAAAATTTTGACTGTGTTACTAACGGGATCACTGCTATTAAGTGGGGCCGTATTTGCTGCTGACAAAAAAGTACCGGAAAAAAAAGTTGAAAAAAAAGAAGAAAAAATTGAAAAACAAGATAAAACAATCTGGACCATTGCTCAGGGATCCAAAGATCATAGCACCTTAGTTGCCGCTATTGAAGCAGTTCAAAAGGACGCGGATGCAGGAAATAAACGATTTGCTTTAGTCACCGCCTTAACCCAAGCAGGACCATATACCGTATTTGCTCCTGTCAATGGCGCTTTTGATAAACTTCCTAAAGGCACCGTCGAAGCTCTCTTAAAGGATACCGAAAAACTAGAAAACATCCTCCTTTATCACGTTTATGTAGGCTCCTTAGATACCAGAAGATTAACGATGATGGCAAAAGGTGAGATGGAACTTGACCAAGCTAATGTCGGTGATGAACCCGCCCACAGCAAAGTAAAGTTAGGGGAAAAAGATGGAAAAATCACGGTAAATGGCAATCCTATTGTTGCTTCAATTTATGGAAATAACGGATGGATTCATGTTATCGATACCGTGCTCCTGCCACCGGCAGCAAAACCTAAAACGGAAGCAAAACCTATGTAGACATTCCAGATCTATCTGATAAAAAATAGTATTTTGAAATAATTTTTTTGATGGTATAAAAACCCCGCGCTTTTTTATTGGCCCGGGGTTTTTCTTTATCCAGCAAAAAATTTATTTTATAGGTGGGGTGAGGGTATGTTTGAAGCAGGCTCTAGTTTTAGTTCCGTTATTAATGAAAAATGTGTGAAAGAACTGGCAATAAAAATTGCGCGCATTGATAAAAAATTCGATCAAAAAAATTTTTTGGGCCTTTGTAAATTTGACGGCCATAAGTTTGGTGCTCGGTTAAATTTGGTGAAAATCGCCTTAAAAACATGTCTTTTGTCGGCTGATAAACGAAAAAACTGCCTGATTTTGGTTAAGTCTCTTCCTCCAGAAATAGCATCACACGATGCTGGAAAGAGTTACTGGGATCATTTTATCGTCATGGCATTAGGGGATTATGTGCAGGAAGTTGCCTTGGAAACACCCTTAACGAAAAAGGATTTATTTTTCTATCTCTCTGTCCTTAAGGAAATGACGAAAGCATTTAGCTCCGAGGCATCGGTTAGGCCTTTTATTATTAAATACCCAAAAGAAACGATGGAGTTTTTGCTCTCCTGTGCTGGAGATAAAAATGTTCATGTGAGACGCTGGGCATCGGAAGGGTGTAGGCCAAGACTCCCCCTAGCGATAGCGCTCCCTAAGTTTAAAAATGATCCGACGCCTGTGCTCGCCATTTTAGAAAAACTCAAAGATGACCCCCATGATTATGTATATCGATCTGTTGCAAATAACCTAAACGATATTGCCAAAGATAATCCGAGAATAGTGACTGCGCTTCTTAAAAAATGGAATCATAATCCAAGCTCTTCGCGGTCCTGGATTATTAAACATGCTCTTCGCACGCTTATTAAAAAAGGAAATGCAGAAGCTCTGGAAATCATGGGAATAAAACCCATGAAATATATTTTGAACGATATTAGCCACCAAGAAAAAATTAAAAAAGGGGATACTCTCGTATTTAAAACTGTTATCACAAACAGGTCCACGGCTGGGAAATATATCGTTGATTACATTTTAGAATTTAAAAAAAAATCCGGCAGCAGAGAAAAAGTGTTTAAACTCGCGACATTTACGTTAAAGGCCAACGAACAGAGAGAAATCTCGGGAAAAATTGTACTTAAAGACTATTCCACCCGAAAAATAACACTTGGCGAGCATAGCCTTTCGCTTCAAATAAATGGAAAACGGCATAAAAAAAGCCACTTTGAAGTTTATTGATTTTACTATGCGAGCTAACCGATTTCAGAACAACAGAGACCCGCGATGCGTTTTTTAGGAACTTCCTCAATATGCCAATTGTCAGACTTGGTTTTGATAAGTATACCGGGCTTTTGGCGTCCTGAGATCGGGGAGCTGGCATATTATTGATCTGGATCTAGGGGCGTTTATTAAAAACGAAGTTGTTCTTGAAATAAAATCTTTCCTTAGCTGCATTGGGCTGGGCATCCTCGAATCAGTAAAACAAATTTTTGCGAAATCACGGATAATAGTCTACTTTTATAGTCATGTATTTATTCGGGCTTACCTTTCGAGCTCCGTAACAGATTTGGTAGAAAAAAAGGTTGTAATAAACGCTTGCCCTCACTTATTCCTTTGGGAAAGGGATGGCCTAACTAAATTTTTAGCGCTAAGGATTCACATGCGTATGTCAGCTAATTTATCTGAAACAGCTTCTTTTCCTCCGATTGAACGGACGGATCTTACTATATTGCAAGTAAATCTTGGTTACCGCTGTAACCAGACCTGTGCCCACTGTCATGTTAATGCCAGTCCAAAACGACGCGAGATGATGGATCAATCTAATCTATCTTTAATACCCGAAATTCTGAAGTCGAGAAGCATCCCTACTTTAGATTTGACCGGTGGTGCCCCAGAGCTACATGAGGGCTTTAGAAGTTTGGTCAAGCAAGCACGGACCTTGGGCGTGAAAGTTATTGATCGCTGCAACCTAACTATTTTGTTTGAGCCAGGGATGGAAGACCTCGCTGCATTTCTCGCCGAGCACCAGGTCGAAATCGTCGCATCTTTACCGTGCTATTCTCTTGAAAACGTTGATGCGCAGCGTGGCAAGGGCGTCTTTGATAAAAGCCTCGCGGCACTGCAAAGACTCAATGCATTTGGCTATGGGCATGAGAATTCTGGCTTGGTTCTCAATCTTGTCTATAACCCCCAAGGAGCAGTGCTTCCGCCTAATCAACAGAAACTGCAGAATGACTATAAAAAGGAGCTCCTTCAGCATTTTGGCATTGTCTTTAACGAATTATTTACTATTACCAACATGCCCATTCAGCGGTTTGCAAATTATTTGAAAGCAAAAAAACAATATGATGATTACCTACGTCTACTTAAGGAAAACTTTTCTGCCGCAAATTTATCTCATGTTATGTGCCGCAGTTTAATCAGCGTTGATTGGCAAGGGAATTTGTACGATTGTGACTTCAATCAGCAACTCGGATTAAACATGGTAAATAATAAAAATGGTGAAAAGTTGCACATGCGTGATTTATTAGATGATAATCACCTACAGCGTGAAATTGTCGTTGGTAACCATTGTTTTGGCTGTACCGCTGGCCAGGGCAGTAGTTGTGGTGGCTCATTGAACGCATAAGAGGAACTCATGAAAAAGTTTATCATCATTGCCGCTATTGCCACCATTTTGGCTGTTTTTTTTATTTTAGATCTCGATCAATATTTAACTCTCGCTGGATTTAAAGCAAACCTAAACCAGTTCACCTCCTGGCGTGCCTCCCAGCCATTTGTGGTAAGTTTTGCCTTTCTGGGGCTTTATATTTTAGTGGCGGCATTTTCTCTACCGGGTGCAACTGTAATGACCCTTGCTGCCGGAGCTTTGTTCGGCAATATTTTAGGGACTCTTATTGTATCTTTTGCTTCGAGCATCGGAGCAACCGCTGCTTTTTTAGTTTCCAGATATTTCTTACAAAATGCAGTTCAGGCGAGATTTGGCGATCGTTTGAAGGCCTTCAATGATGGTTTTGTAAAAGACGGGGCCTATTATTTGCTTAGCTTAAGGCTCGTTCCCCTTTTTCCTTTTTTCATTATTAATTTGCTTATGGGGCTAACGACAATATCTACGGGTACTTTTTATTGGGTCAGTCAAGTGGGGATGTTCATAGGAACCTTTGTCTACGTAAACGCGGGGACACAATTGGCAAATATTTCAACCTTATCTGATGTCGCATCACCGCGGCTTCTTTTTTCTTTCACGCTTTTAGGGATTTTTCCCCTCATCGCAAAAAAATTTCTTGAATGGCTGCAAAGACGGCGGTTATATGCTAACTGGAAAAAACCGAAGCATTTTGATCGCAACCTTATAGTGATTGGTGCGGGAGCAGCGGGGTTGGTCACATCCTATATTGCTGCTGCGGTCAAAGCAAAAGTGACTCTCATTGAAGCCCATAAAATGGGTGGTGATTGTCTGAATTATGGTTGCGTTCCCAGCAAGGCTCTCCTTAAATCAGCACAACTAGCCCAAGCTATACGCCACGGTGAACGCTTTGGCCTTAAGTCATTAGAGCCAAGCTTTAGCTTTCGCGAAGTTATGAAGCGTATTCAAAATATTATCGAGAGCATTGCTCCTCACGACAGCATTGAACGATACACTCAATTGGGCGTAGAGGTATTGCAGGGCTATGCCCGCATCAAAGATCCTTGGACTGTAGAAATAGCTCTCAATGATGGTAAAGTAAAAGTTTTGACTTCGCCTAGCATTGTTATTGCTGCTGGTGCTAGGCCATCGATCCCTCTTTTAGCGGGCCTCGATGAGGTGGGTTATGTTACGAGTGACACCCTGTGGGCAGAGTTTGCACAATTGGATTCCCCGCCTGCTCATCTAGTTGTGCTGGGTGGCGGTCCTATAGGCTGCGAGCTTGCGCAAAGTTTTGCTCGTCTTGGTTCAAAGGTTACGCTAATTGAAATAGCTCCCCGCATTTTGATGCACGAAGATGTGGATGTCTCTATTTTGGCGCATGACTCTCTATCGCGCGATGGTGTGACGGTTCTTACCGGACATAAAGCACTTTGTTGCGTTAAAGACCGGGACAAAAAAACTATTATCGTATCGAGCTCAGAGGAGCCAAAACATATCGCGTTTGATTATCTTCTTTGTGCTGTTGGGCGCGAGGCTCGCTTAAGCGGTTATGGGCTAGAAAAACTTGGAATTGAAACAAAACGCACAGTAGTTACTAACGAATATTTGGAGACGTTATATCCCAACATATTTGCTGCGGGTGATGTTGCCGGACCTTTTCAGTTTACTCATGCCGCAGCGCACCAAGCTTGGTATGCCGCTGTTAATGCTTTATTTGGAAATTTTAAAAAATTCAAAGTTGACTACTCAGTGGTTCCCTTGGTAACTTTCATTGACCCAGAGGTTGCGCGCGTCGGTCTCAATGAACAGCAAGCTAAAGAAAAAAACATTCCTCATGAAATCACCCGGTATGGGATTGATGATTTAGACCGCGCTATTGCTGATGGCACAGCATACGGTTTCATTAAAGTCTTAACAGTTCCTGGTAAAGATCGTATTTTAGGTGTCACGATTGTCGGTGAACATGCGGGCGACTTGCTCGCTGAATTCGTCTTGGCAATGAAACATGGTCTAGGTCTAAACAAGATTTTGGCTACCATTCATTCCTATCCCACATTTTCTGAAGCGAATAAATATGTTGCCGGAGAGTGGAAACGGGCGCATGCTCCCGACAGAGTCTTAGCTTGGGTGGAAAAATACCACACATGGCGGCGGGGTTGAGGTTAAAGTCTATGGTACTTCAATGAAAATATCTGTGATCATTCCTACGCTCAATGAAGCCCAAATCCTTCATGGTTTATTTGACAGTTTGCGTGATTTGCCAGAGGCAGAATGTGAGATTATTTTTGTCGATGGCGGTAGTAAAGATGATTCAGTTTATTTGATTGAAACCGCCGGGTTCAAAATCCTTAAGACCGAGCATGGCCGCGCTCACCAAATGAATCTGGGTGCACAAAATGCTTCTGGTGATACCCTGCTCTTCCTGCATGCCGATACCTATTTACCACCCTCGGCCTTAAATTTAGTGAGTCGTGCCCTGTCAGACAGTCGCTACTGCTGGGGACGTTTTGATGTTCGTATTTCAAGCTCGCGGTTGGTTTTAAGTCTCGTCGCCTTTTTGATGAACTGGCGGTCGCGTTTAACTGGTATTGCGACAGGTGATCAGGCTATTTTTGTCAAACGCTCTACTTTCCATGCTATTGGCGGCTTTCCTCACCAACCTTTGATGGAAGATATAGAGCTTTCAAAACGCCTGCGGCAAATATCACGACCGGCATGCCTTACTCTAAAGGTGGGAACCTCTGGAAGACGGTGGGAAACAAAAGGTGTCTGGCGTACCGTACTGCTCATGTGGCGTTTACGTTTGGCATACTGGCGCGGAGCGCCCGCACAAGAACTCGCAAGGATTTATTATGGCTCCAACTAGGACTCTGATATTCGCAAAAGCTCCTATTCCTGGATTTGCGAAATCCCGCCTGATCCCTGCCCTTGGTAAGGAAGGTGCGGCTACACTCGCAAGAAAATTGCTCTTAAATACGGTTAATATTGCCTTGGCTTCAGATTTGGGCTGCGTTGAGCTATGCGTTACCCCAGAAATATCTCACGAAGCGTGGCGATCACTTCCTATACCCGAAGCTGTTCGGTGGTCTGAGCAAGGCGAAGGCGATTTAGGAGTGCGCCTGTACCGTGCCGCAAAACGAATCGCGGCAGCTGGCGATGCCATGCTGATTATTGGCACGGATTGTCCAGCGCTTGGCGCTACTCAACTCCAGCAAGCTGCAGAGTCGCTGAGTCAAAAAAATGCCGTATTGACTCCTACGGCAGATGGTGGCTATGCGCTTATTGGCCTTAAGAAAGTTCATCCGTCTATTTTTGAAGGCATAGCCTGGAGTACGGATACAGTTGCGCAGGAGACTCTCGGTCGCATGCACTTTCTCAACTGGTCAGTGCAGACCTTCCCGGTATTGCATGATGTCGATGTGCCTGGCGATTTGCAGTGGCTGCCAACGGGCTGGCCGGAGAAATCTTATGGTCAGACATAGATTTGCATTAGGTGTGATTCTAAATTTTTCTGCACGTACAGGAATTTTTTATGAAAACAATTGTTTTAGCGGGTAGCGGCCATGCCAATCTAGAAATCATCAAGTCCTTAACGCCCAGGTTATCGAAGTCTCATCATTTTATTTTAATTTCACCCGATCAGCACACGTTTTACTCCGGCATGATTCCACGTCTCATCATGGGAGATCTTAAAATATCCGACCTGACGATTGATTCAGCGCAATATGCCCAAAAAAAAGGGGTAGAATATATTGAGGATTCTGTTAGTGCTATTGATGTTCATAACAGCAATATAATCCTCGGCAGTGGGCAAAAAATCAAATTTGATATTTTATCTCTAAATATTGGTGCCAAACCCAGTTTGATTTCCTCCGATGATGATAAAAATACGGTATACCTCAAACCGCTAAACCGTTTTGTAGAAAAGTGGTTAGAAATTGAGAGTCTTTTTGATTCTGGACGTGCTCCTCTTTTTGTTGTTGTCGGGGGAGGGGCTGCTGCCGTCGAGGTCGCATCAGCCCTTCAGGAGCGTCTAAATCGTAAACAAAATAACTTAGGCCGTGTCCAGCTGGTTGCAAGTAGTTCAAGGCTCTGCGTTAGCTACACAGAACGAATTTCACGGGCAATTGCGCATGATCTAAAAAAACTTGGGGTTATTATTCAATTTAATGAAATGGTGACTCATATTAATTCTAATCACATAAATCTAGCGATCGGAAAAAAGCTAGAATTTGACAAAATATTTGTCGCAACGCCTAGCAGCGTTTCTCAGCTTGGCGAGTTTTTTTCTGTTGATGCGTTTCTTCAATTTGCCCCAAAGATATTTGCTTCTGGAGACTGTGCTACTCAGGTAAACGACCCACAACCGCCTAAGTCCGGAGTCATAGCTGTCCAACAAGGTCGCTATCTGGCAAAAGCAATAAGCGCCACGCTAAATAATCGCATCCCACCTGAATTTAAAGCGTCTAACCGCCAAATCAACATTCTGTTAACGGGTAAGAGATCAGGCAGGCTTGTATATGGAAATGCATCAGTGGAGGGTTATTTGCCATTAATTTTAAAAAAAATAATCGATAACAGGTATATAGAAGACTTTATTTGAGTCTAATTTAAACTAGCCGATAATCCTCGATATTTGTCTATGCTGCCTGCTTTTGAATAGAAACGGGAACGGTAGCGCTTTCTGGAACTTAGGCGACTGTTAGCAAATCAGATCAGCCGAAAACCCTAGAGGGTGCATGAAACCTCAGATCTTTCTGCTCGCAGTGTTTTTTTGACGAAAGCCGGGTGTATTATATGATTTGTCACCAGATAAACGTGGTTTTTAAGGGGTGCCCGCTCGGCTCTTTTGAAACCAGAATGTTGGGGCATAAACAGTCGATATCATTTTTGAAGATGCAGTGAGGGCTTAAAGGACATAACGCTTGAACTTTACCTCGTTTTTATGATAGCCATAGCGGGTGTCTGTGGTATGGCAAAAGAGCTTTGAGTTTATAAGCCAATAATTTTATAGGATGAAATTCTGATCTCCCTAGGGTGAATAAAATGAAGGTATTTGCGAGAGAAATAGGTCTCCACTAAACATTAGGTGTAAATTAATTTCGTTATTTTTTTATGTTACGACGAGAAACGAGAAAGCAGCATTTTTGATGAAAAAAGTCTTAATTATTGCCAATCACAAAGCCGGTAACGCTAAAATTTCTTGGTTAAAACAGGAGTTTAAACGCAACCTATGGGGGTGGGATTTTGAGTGGCACGCGCCAAAATCTATAGATGATGCTTCTGAAATTATTAATGGGGCTGATCAAAGTATCGTCGAAGCTGTGGTCATTGTTGGAGGAGATGGAACCCTCAATCGCTTACTACCTACAATTATTAAAAAACCAAATTTAAAAATTGGATTGTTCCCCGCAGGAACAGCTAATGATTTAGCAAGTGCTCATCAACTAAAGGATAGCTGTTTTGACCTGCAAATGATGATCGATAAAGAGCAACTCGTAAAAGTTGATTTGATCAAAGTGAATGAAAGCTACTTTTCTACTACAGGTGGGATTGGCATAGGGGCGCTTACCACCGCAAAAATTAATGATACCCGCAAAAAATCGCAGCTCATCTGTTCTATGTTAAGATTGGTTGGAAGTCATAGTTATAGCCTTATTGCTGCTCAGTTAATCGCTCTTGGGTGGCATTACAATAATCGAGTAAAAATAGAAGCGGACGAAGGCGCTTTTGAGGGTAATACCGCTTCCGTTCTCGTTTGCAATCAGCGCTATTTAGGCCGCGGCCTTCTTATTGCCCCCAATGCCTGTGATGGCGATGGGCTATTTGATGTGGTGGCGCTAAAAAGTTCCGGTCGCGTAAATATCCTGCAGAATTTGGTGAATGCAAAATATGGGGAAGGGCTTGCTCCGGATTTTTTACTAACAACAAAACGGTGTAGGATTTCATCTCTTGATCAAAAACAACTAATCTTCTTTGGCGATGGTGAAACCTTGCTCAAGGATGAAGTATTTGATATATCACTATGTCCTGGGGCGCTGAGTCTTTATTCTCCAAAACTAAAGGTGGCGCAGTGAATATTCTTATAACCGGCGGGACCGGCTTTTTAGGAAAACATGTCGTAAGAGAGTGTCTCTCTCATCCTGGCGTGAAGAAAATTTTTATTTGTTCTAGACGGATAAAATCCCACCCCGATCCACGGATCAAAATGTTTAATGTTGATCTTACAGATCCGCTCCTTGCCGATAAATTACCCCTCAATGTAGATGTGGTAATTCATTTGGCTGGTCTCTACAATTTTTTTAACTCCAAATCCGAAAACTACTTGTCAAATACTGTGGCAACTTTTAACTTGCTGGGTTACATATCAACACTGTCTCAGCCAGTTGAATTTATTCACTCTTCAACATACGCTCTTATTACAGGAAATAATGCTCAGGGGTTAGAGCAAAAGATAGAGGGTGTTTTAGCTAAAGAATCATCCTATGTCTATACCAAAGCCTTAGCTGAACAAATCGTACTTGCGGGTAAAAATTATAAAAAGATTATACTGAGGCTTGGCGTTTTGGTTGGTGACACTAAAAAGGGTGATATTGAAAAAATTGATGGACCCTATTATGTTTTAAAAGCCCTAGAGTTCTGGGCTAAATATGCGCCAAAATCTCTCCATAAAACCCTACCTTTGCCCATCGATCCGCGGCTCTATTTTCCTCTTGTCCCTGTGGATAGTGCTGCAAAAGTCGTTGTCTCTTGCCTGGGCAATAGCAAAATCCCCGATGAAGCAATTTTGGGGGTAGTCAATAGCCAAAGTATTTCAGTCGGTGCGATGCTATCGTCAATTTTTGCTAACCTAAAAATCAATCCACAGCTCAAGGCTACGGCGTCTCCTCCACCGTGGTTTTTAAAGTTTCTTCATACAATAGAACTGATGCCAGAAGATCTATTTAGCTACCTTGTGCCAAAAAAACAGTTAGAAAACCCAAGTTTTTGCCGGTATTTTCCTAAAGCTATTCCGACATTTCCTCGGTATGAAAAAAACTTCTATTCTGGCTACAACAATTTTAGAGGAGACTTGAGTTGACAGAAAAGAAACGTAAAACAAAAATAATTGTCGAAATCAATTTTTTCGAATGCAGCATTCCAAAGGAAGAAATATTTGTTTTTAGTGGCTATAAGTTTAAGTTAATCCGCTACCAAATAGGGTGGGATTTTGAAACTGCGAAACAAATCATCGCCAATCAAGATGGATATGCTGATGCTATTGTTTTTGTCGGACTGTTTGAACGAGCAGACGTTTTTGATCAGTACTTTGTTCACCAGCCAACGCACAAGCTCATCAATTTAGTAAGGGAATCAGAAGTATACACCGGATCAAAACTTCGTGAGTTTTATTCGCGCTGGACGATAAATAATATCGCCAAAACGCAGCCGACCTTCTTTTTTGGTAGAAAAGCATTATTTCATACCGCCCTGGTTTCACCTATGCTCGCACCCTTGATTGAACATGGGGTCAAATTTCAGAGCGCCGATTTGATATCACTTTTAGGCATTCCTATCCCAGTCAATAGCCTTACACAGTTAAAGAACATGATTAGGACCTTTAAAGTTGCACTGGGGAACCTTCCCTTCAATTTTTTGTCTCCAAGCCACAGTGAATCATCGCCAATTCGCAGCCGGGCGCAAATGGTACTTAAAAAACTTATTGCTAAAAATGACATTTTTGTCACTTTTCGGGGGCTTTTAGATGATATCGGTAGTTTTGATGTTTTAAAGGGAAAAGTCCTTATCATAGATGCCCTTAGTGTTGATCAGAAGAGAAGGTTAAAGGATTTTGGGGTGTCGGATGTGGTTGAAATTGGCCCTAAGATAGCCGAGCTTGATAAAGTGGGCATCACTTCATTTGCTGTATTTGATGCACTTTTTGATTTAGTCCGCCAAGCGGATGAACCCGATATGACCTACGATGAATACCTTCTAAAATATTTGGAAAATTCAACGGACATCCAGCTAGAAACTAAACGTAAATTTCTGCCGCCCCTGCGCTGTGCTTTTATTATTCATCCCTTGGAGCAGGACAATCTCTATCTTAGCAAATATTTGCGCTGGATCAAATCTCTCCCTGATTTCGTTATTGACGGCATTGAAAATCAACTCGTTCATGCGCCATCGTTTCACTATGGTTCAATAACTGGTATAAAAAGTACCTTGACGGGTCAAGAGGTTATTTGTGAAGTCTATACTTTGTTAACGACACCAAAAATTATGCGCAAAATGAGTGAAGAAGCTTTATATAAAAAATTGGTCAAAACGACCGAGCAAGCTCGAGAAAGAGGTTGTGTGATGCTGGGGCTTGGTGCGTACACTAAAGTTATTGGTGATGCTGGGATCACTGTTTCTAAAAGGTCACCAATTCCGGTAACCAATGGCAACTCGTACTCTACTGCTGCGACACTTTGGGCCGCCAAGGAAATGAGTGAAAGAATGGGTTTTTTATCTCCCATTTGTCTTGATTCGCCGCGCGTTAAAGGCAAAGCCATGGTGATCGGTGCCACGGGGGGAATTGGTCGCGTTTCCTCGCATTTACTGGCGTTAGTATTTGATGAACTCGTCCTCGTCGGGCGTCGCGCCGATAAATTATTAGAACTGAGAGATGAGATAAAAAAGGATTTTAAGGATATAAAGCTCAGTGTTTGTACTGATCCCAACATCCACTTGCTTTCAACGGATTTGATTGTCACTGCGACCTCAAATGATTCGGGAAAAATATTGGATATTATGAAAGTTAAGCCTGGTGCTGTGATTTGTGATTGTTCTCGCCCCCTAGACATTGGGCCTGAAGACGCAAAAAAAAGACCCGATGTCATGATTATAGAAAGTGGGGAAATTGATTTGCCAGGAGATTTAAAATTTACCTGTGATATTGGCCTTCCTTTTCCTTCGGTTTATGCCTGTCTTGCTGAAACCGTTTTACTGAGTTTAGAAAATCGCATCGAATCTTTTTCTTTAGGGCGTAGGCTTTCCCTTAAACAGGTAAAAGAAATTTACAAATTAGGTATTAAGCATGGCGCCAAATTATCGGCTATTCGTGGCCCTATGGGAACAATATCTAATGCTGACATTAAGCGGTGCCGAAATTTAGCGGCAAAGAAACTAAAAACGTGGCAACAAGACACGAAAGCGAAGGGCAAATGAGTTTCTCCTATTTTTCAAAGTTAAACTATACTTGTGCCAACGAAGATACTTGGTTGGAATGGCATGTTCTACCAAACAAATCAGAGCATGTCGTGTCTGTATGCGGCAGTGGCTCGAGGGTTCTCCCTCTAATAGCGCGAAAGCCTAGCAACTTGACTATAGTGGATTTATCGGAAGAACAGCTTTTTTTAGCGCAGTTGCGCCTCGCCTTGATTAAGTCATGCGAGCACCATCAATTTCTCGATTTTCTCGGTTATACTAGCGATGAAAACTCGGCAGAAAATAGAAAAAATATATTTAGCGCGTTAACATTATCAGACCGATGTCGGAATTTTTTTAAAGCGCTTTTTAAGGAAATTGCTTGGGGCCCCATTCTTTACCTAGGGCGGTGGGAAAAAACCATAGCGAAGCTAGCGCGCATAAACCAAAAATTTACCGGTGAAAAAGGTCGCGAGATTTTTGATTGTGAGAGTTTAGAAAGTCAGCGGCAGTTTTATAGTACCGAATTTCCCCTATTTCGCTGGCACCTGGTGCTGCGCCTCATGGGAAATGCCAACGTGTTTAACGCATTGCTCTATAAAGGCCACTTCCCTGTTAAAAACATCCCGGGCACTTTTTTTGAGTTTTTTAAAACTAATTTAGGCCGATTATTTCAACAGGACCTTGCCCGTCAGAATTTTTTCTTACAGCTTTTATTTTATGGAAAAATCGCGTTTCCCGAAGCTTTTATTGCTGAAGCTGATGCCGGAATATTTGCTGTCGTTAAATCTCATCTAAATGACCTCAAGGTAAATTATAAGCAAGGAAATATTGTTGATGAGGTAGCCCTAGAAAAGATGCCTATCGATTTTGTTTCGATTTCTGATGTGCCGTCTTATTTTAGCGGCAAAACTGAGCAAAATTTTATGCAACAGATGAAAGCTGGACTTCGCGTGGGTGGGAAAGTGCTCGTGCGAAGCTACCAGCACGTTCCCTGGCGTCCAGATTTAACGGACTTCACCATAATCACGGGTTTGTTCCGAGACGCCCTAGAGGCGGAGAAAACCCAAGTTTATCTTGTTGATATTTATCAGCGCGCAAAGTAATGACCATGAATGCTATAAAACTCTTTACCGAACAAGCGATCCGCCATGCTTCCCGCACGGCGCTTTTTTTTCCAAACAAGGGATCTGTGAGTTTCTCTGCTGTTTTTCAGCAGGCGGCCTCCATTCAAAGGCAGCTAAAATCATCTGGCTTAAAGGCAGGCGATACCGTTCTTCTTTTTGAAGGCTTAAACGCCAAGCTCTATAGCGAAGTTATCGCCATGCTCGGTCTTGGCATTACGGTAATGCTCGTGGAACCGTGGATGGCAGCAGGGCGGATTAAAAGCATTATTGACCTCATGAAGCCCAAGGCTTTTGTTACCTCAAAAATAGGCTACCTATGGGGGCTACGTGTTCCAGCGATTAGGCAAATTTCGCGCTGGCTCATCCTTAATCCTCATATGCATGAAAAAGACTGCCTGGACCTCATCGTTGAGGAATGTGATCCCAGTGCTGGTGGTTTGGTCGGATTTACGTCAGGCACGACGGGTGAGCCTAAAGGTGTACCGCGAACCCAGGGGTACCTCATAAATCAGCACCAGGTTTTCACCAAATCATTTAATTATAACGAAGATAGTGGGCCAGACCTCTGTATTTTTGCTAACTTTGCTTTATCAAATTTGGCTTGCGGTCGCACAAGCATAATCATTCCCTCAAGCTGGGCAGTAAAAGATCTCAAATCGCTCAATGATCTTCCCAAAGATTTGCAACCACGAAGCATTACGAGTAATCCCGCTTTTTTTCAAAAACTTTTGCGTTACACTAATCTCAAATCATTTGAGCATATTCATTTGGGCGGCGCGTTGGTTGATTGCGGTGTTTTTGAACATGGTTTTAAGCAAAATCCCAATGCACACTGGGCGATAGTCTATGGGAGCACAGAAGCAGAGCCTATTAGTCTGGGGGAGGCGCGTGAGGCGGTAGAATTATCAAGGCAAAATCGCTACTGGCAAACACTTTGCCTGGGCAAGCCTATCGCAGAAATCACGGCAAAGTTAGAAGAAAATACAGCCTGGATTTCAGGTCCCCATGTGTGTCAGCGTTATATTGGCTGTGAAGCAGAAAATCTCAAAAATAAACGTGAAGATGAATCAGGTGTGATTTGGCATAAGATGGGCGACCGGATCAAAGAAAAAGATGGGTATTGGTGGTATGCAGGCCGGGAACAACAACCTTTAAACGAGTTTGAACTTGAGCAGCAAATTTACTGGTACCTGAAATCAAGCGCTGGGTTTATCTCATCTGCGCCTGATAAGAAACTTCGCTTTTATGGTGAAGAAAATGTGCTTTCTCAATATGATCTACAAAAAGAATTTCCACAAATAAGGTCAATCAGGTCGGCACGCATCATTCGAGATTCTCGCCATCGTTCGCGCATCGATAGACAAAAAAGTAAGGAGACTATCCCCGTGATGAGACAAGACTTTTGGACTTATATGAAGGAACGGTTTCCCGTTGTGAGCTATTTTTTGCTCAGCGGTGGTATGGCTATATCAAGCACTGCGCTTGTTGGCGTTAGCTTTAATCTTAGCGAAGTCCTGATAGGTTTAGTCGGACTCATCATGTTTTTTATGACGTTAAGAGCGATGGATGAAGTTAAAGACTATGATAAGGATATTCTTGCGCATCCCCTTCGCCCCTTGCCCAGAGGTTTGCTGACGGTAAATGCGGCAAAAAAAATCATATGGAGCTTTTTTTCTTCGATGATGCTTTTCGATATCCTGCTGTTTGCTAGTGGAAAAAGCGATGCGGGAGTGATTTATTTGGCAATTATTATCTATCTGTATTTTATGTACGTAGAATTTTTTGTTGGGGAAAAACTCTCTAAAATGCCTTTTCTCTATGCCTTTAGCCATCAGGCGATCCTCGTACTCCTCACGCTATTTCCTGCGGTACTTTTGAACGCTGGTTCCTCAAGTTATCTTCCCGTACTCTATTACGGTATGGGTGTTTTTGGGGCTTTTTTCTCTTATGAAATATCCAGGAAACTTGATCCCAGTGCTCACCCAGTTCTTAGTACCTACCGTGTAATATATGGCGTAAAAATCTGTTTTTTGGCAGTGTTTTTGCTTTCCCTAATTTCCTTTATGGGATTTTACCCGCTTAATTTGGCTTTAGTTTCTTTGGTCAGTTCCAGTTTACTGTTACTGAGTTATGTTTTGGTTATAAGGCAAGACAGTTTCTATAAATGGGGTGAGCTTTTTGGGACCATCAATTTACTTTGTCATATATTTGCCCCAGCTATTTACATTTATTTTTCGTAAGGGATCCTATGAATTATTTACTGAGTGTTACTGACCACCTCGACAAGTTTACTGAGCAAGGAGGTGGCAAAGCAAAAAACTTAGCCCGACTTGCACAGTATGGATTTAATGTTCCTCCGTGGTTTTGCATAGGTGCCTTGGCCTATAACGACTTTATTCGAGAAAATAACCTTGAAATGGCTATTGCTGCCAATTTAAACGGCGTTAGAAGAGATCAGCTGGCTCATGTTTCTCAGGTGATAGAAAAGTTGATAGTCGAGGCGTCATTACCTAAAAAGCTATCTGATCAAATCGAGCAAAAATTGCTTGAACTTCGATGGATGAGCGTTCCTCTCGCCGTCAGATCCAGTGGTCTTGATGAAGACTCAGATGATCATTCCTTTGCGGGTCAATTTTCATCTTTTCTTTTCCAAACAGGTATGACGCAAATTTCATCGGCTCTTAAACTCTGCTGGGCTTCGGCATACAGTGAGAGGGCTTTGAGTTACCGCCTTGAAAGAGGTCTCCCTGTCACCCATTTAACGATGGGGGTGCTTATACAAAAAATGCTTAGTCCTGAAGTTGCTGGTGTGGCCTTTACGCGGCATCCCATCAAAATGAGTGACCGCGATCAAATACTGGTAAGCTCTGTCTATGGTGTTGGTGAGGGGCTTGTTGACGGCTCTCTTGATGCTGATCATTTTGAGATTAGTCGAGAAAGCCGGAAAATAGAGGCAAAAATTGTCTTCAAAAAATCCGAAATCAAATCCCTGGCAAGCAGCGGAACTCAGGTTGTGGATGTTGCTGAAGAACGCCAAAATAAGGCGTCTATTTCTGACGAGCAAGCTCTAGAAATATTGGATTTGTGTATTCGCTTAGAAGATAAGTTTATCCTTCCTCAAGACTGCGAGTGGGTATATGAAAATGGCCAGTTATTTTTGGTGCAAACAAGGCCGATTACCAATCTACCCCCTGCAAATTTTTATGACAAAAAAATCATCGGTTCTCATGCAATTTTGTGGGACAACAGTAACATTATCGAGAGCTATTCTGGCGTAACCTCACCTTTGACCTTTGCCTTTGCCAGTCGCGCCTATAATTTAGTGTATATTCAATTTTGCCAGGTCATGGGAGTGCCACAGACACTCATTGATAGTAGGGCGTCGATGTTTCGCAATATGCTAGGCCTGGTTCGAGGACGCATATATTACAACTTAATCAATTGGTACCAGCTCGTTCTCATGCTCCCAGGATCGAGCAATAACAAGGGCTTTATGGAAACCATGATGGGCGTAAAGCAACAAATTAAACCTGATTTTCAGGACATATTTGCCTTTGTCAAGGATGCTCCCCAGTATTCTCTTGTTGATCGTATAAAGCTATTTTTAGCGACCCTGTACCGCTTTATTCGCATCGATAAAATTGTCGGTGACTTTAATCGGGAATTCAAAAAAATCTATGAAGGGGCTTTTTTGAAGGACTATAATACATTTTCTCTTAGTGAACTCGCTGATGAATATGAGTATCTCGATAAAGAAGTTTTGCCGCGCTGGACGGCACCTATTATCAATGACTATTTATGCATGCTGTTTTTTGGCTTGCTCAAAAAACTCGTAGAAAATTGGCTTGGTGAAAAGGGCGAGCATTCAACTTTTCAAAATGATCTACTTTGCGGGGAAGGGGGACTGGAAAGCGCTGAACCCACGAAAAGGCTGATGCTTATTGCCAAAGGGATTGACCAAGGGCCCCAAGAAATTCGGGACTGGTTTTTAAGTGGGAGTTCCGAAGAGATTTGGCAGGCCATAAAAACGGAAGCAAAACATAAAGAAATATTTGCCAAAATTAATCTGTTTTTACATGATTTTGGGTTTCGCTGCGTTAATGAACTCAAACTCGAAGAGCCTGACTTACACGATAATCCCGCTTACGTGGTGAATTTTATTGCCGGATATATTAGGACAAAATCTTACAATATCGAAGAAATGGAAAAACGTGAATCCGCCATAAGAGCTAAGGCCGAAACCTTAGTGAGATCAAAAATATCTGGCCTTAAGCGATGGGTATTTTTTTGGATTCTTAAACAAGCACGTAAAGCCGTCAAAAATCGCGAGAATTTGCGTTTTGCCCGCACCAAGATATTTGGCATTTGCCGCAATCTATTTCGGGCTATGGGATTGAAGCTTGTGGAGTTAAATTTGCTGGGTGATAAGCGCGATATTTTTTTCTTAAGCACCGAGGAAATCATGGCATTTATTGAGGGGCGTTCCTTGTCACTCAAGTTAAAAGAAATTATTGCCATTCGCAAAAAGGAATATGAACACTACAAAAAATCTCTAACACCCCCAGACCGGTTTATCAGTCTTGGTGCCTCTGGGGTAAACTTTCAGTATCCTGCCATACTTGATGATGCTGATCTCCTGCGCTCACAGTTGGTGAGCGACGATCCGAACTGCCTTTTTGGTACACCCTGTTGCCCAGGAATCGTTAAGGGAATAGTTCGCGTTGCGACGAGTATCGAAGAAGCTCAGGGTCTTAACGGCGAGATTCTTGTGACTAGTCGCACCGATCCGGGTTGGGTTCCGCTCTATCCTGCGTGCTCTGGCTTACTGGTCGAGCGTGGCAGCTTACTCTCTCACTCGGCTGTTGTGGCTCGCGAGCTTGGTTTACCGACAATCGTCGGGATTTCTGGCGGGCTCATGAGCCGACTTAAAACGGGGCAGATGATCGAAATGGATGCGGGCAAGGGAGAAGTGCGCATTATCACAGAGGAGTCTAAATGATGCTTAAACTGATTAGCAGAAGTCATGAAACTGATGGTGAGCTATTCGTAAAAGAATTTTCAGAGCTCCCGAGTCGCGGTCTTGTGAAGTCGCCCGGATTAGCAGTGCCTCCTGCTCAGTACTGGCAAAAACTCATGGGAGTTTTACCTAAGGAAATCTGCGAGTATTGGTTGGTGGTGGATGAGGGAAAAACGCTTGGACGCATCGGAGCCAACCTACTCCCCAGCTATCCTCACTTAGGTGCTATTGGATTTTTTACCGTAGATTTGGTGGATTCGCGGAAAAAAGAAATATCTGCGATGCTTCTCGACGCAACAACTATCTGGTTAAAAGCAAAAGGTTGTGAATCGGCGACGGGTCCCATCAATATTAACACCTGGTTTCCCTACCGATTCCGCTTGGATCAGGAGCCTCAGCATTTCGTTTGGGAACCCAGTAATTCTCCCGAATACCCAAGTTTGTGGCTTGAAAATGGCTTTAAGAACGATAAAAACTATTACTGCGTTGGAAACGATAACTTCAAAGGCGTCACCGCCAAAACAGAAAAAAGTTATAAAAAAGCGACTGAACTTGGTTTTTCCTTTAGGAAATTTGATAAAGAGAATTTTTTTGAAAAAGACCTGCCCAAGCTTCATGAACTCACGTTAAAAAGTTATACCAAAAATTATCTCTTTGAACCGATCTCATTCGAGGGTTTTAAACAGCTCTACGTACCGGTAATGCATCATTTTGATTGGTCCGAATCGTATTTTGTTCAAAAGGGGACCCAGGAGGTCGGCTTTCTCTTTTGTTTTGTAGATCAAGAATATTTTGTTTATAAAACTGCGGGGGTCCTGCCTGATTTTCAAGGTAAAGGTCTATATAGCGCTTTGGTCCATAAAGCGACAATTGAAGCAAGTAGGAAATATCATCTCGATAAGTTTATTTCGGCTCCGTTTTTAGAAGATAATCCAAGCCAAACGCCGAGTAAAAAAACAGCGGTGCTTTGGACGCATCATTATGTTCTGATGTCTAAATCATTATAATTGGTAGGCTACACACGAGACCTGAGTTGCTTTTTTAACGCATATTTGTTACTTATATGAAGCATGCTTCCGAACCGCATGGTTTAGTCAACCTTTTTGTCTAAAGGAGAAACATTATGACTAATGATTCCTTGGCGGTGAACCATCCTGTTGAAAACAATCAAATCAACGTAATTCAAGGTGTTTGGCGATTGGCTGACCCCAAAATCACTTTAGCATCGATGTCAGCTTTATTGGTTGGTGCGAGTTCATCTTTTTATTTTGGAGCCATTCATTGGGGGTGGTTGATTACTACCGTTATGGGCATTTTTTTTATCGAAGTAGCAAAAAATGCTTCTGGTGAAGTTTATGACTGGGACAGTGGAACTGATCAAGCCATCAAAGATAATGAACGAACTCCATTTTCTGGAGGTAAACGAGTCCTTGTGGATGGCCTGATGACACGGAGCCAAACCTTGCTCTGTGCCGGGATTTTTTATGCTCTAGGGATTCTTATGGGCTTGATCATAGCCTTTTTAAGGGAACCTGCGGTAATATGGATCGGTCTAGCTGGCGTTGGTTTGGCCTTTTTCTATCATGCTCCCCCATTGGCGCTTTCTTACCGCGGTCTCGGTGAACTAGCCGTTTCTATTGCCTATGGGCCGCTGATCGTCATCGGTGCCTTTTTGGTGCAAACGGGTAGATATGAGATGAGCGTTTTATGGATTTCTTTGCCCATTGGTCTAGCTATTGGGTCTTTTTTATGGATAAATGAATTTCCTGATAGCCGTGCGGACGCTTTATCTCATAAAAATACCCTTGTCGTTAAGCTTGGTCGTCATAGAGCTGCTCGAATCTTCGCGTTGATTGTCGGTGTGGTATATTTGAGCGTCGGAATTTTACCATGGATGGGCTTGCCGTTTTTGGTTTGGCTTGGCTTTGCCGGTTTTTTACCTGCCGCTGTCGCGGTGTTAAGAACATATCGAGATCCCCAAAACAATATGATCTTACCTAAGGTGCAGGCTTTGACTCTGTTATCTTTTGTCTTGCTTTCCGTGGGCGTTAGCTTGGGGTTGATTCTCAGTCGGATTTGATCTTGTAGAGTGCACAGACTTTTTGCAAAAAATCTTCGGCCTGCCGGACCTGGTGTTAAAAAGATTATATTGACGCGTCTTTGGCGGGATGATTTTTCATTTACAATAAAATTAAACTAACCGGCATTTCCACTAAAGCTGTGCTATAAATTCAGCAGAATGCCGGTAAGTCTTTATTGTGTAAGATCGACAAAAACGGATGCTGTCGTGCGTTCTGTTGCTCCTAGTATCTGTAGCTCATACTTATCAAAAATACTATCAAGTTGAAAAGTCACTTCCTCAGTAACAATCATTTCACACGTATTATCCGCTCCTTCGGTGTGGATAAGTTGTGCTTTACATTTAGGGGGATAGCTTTTGGTGCATATATT
The DNA here is from genome assembly GCA_030432875.1 of Oligoflexia bacterium. Taxonomy (GTDB): domain Bacteria; phylum Bdellovibrionota_B; class Oligoflexia; order Oligoflexales; family JAGOVF01; genus JAUILP01. The sequence goes on from JAUILP010000027.1 coordinate 38,555, forward strand.
TAATAAATTGAGATCAAACACATGGGCTTTACAGCCGCCACCATAACGAAGTTCTAAGACCAAATAAGCTTGCTTGGTTCCATCTGAAAGTGTCTTAATATTGGCGCGAGCCGCATCGATATACCCATCAAAAAGGATTTCTACCGGCGTGCTGGTTCCCTTGGTTTCCACGTACTGGGAATCGGCTCCGTCTACGGTGAGTACTCCCTGCAAATCCCCATTAATGTTTAAATCATAGTTACCACTGACTAACATAGGTAAGTTACGCCCTAAACTTAGGACAATATTCCCTGTATGGGGGCCAAAGGACATGGCACACATTGCCATGGGGTCTTTAGCAGCAGTTAAAGAAATTAGGCCTTTCGCGGATTTGAAGCTATTTGCCTTGGGTTTTTCCAGTGTCACCGACAAAACATCAAGACCACACATGGACGAAAAGATTTCTTTACTAGAAAAAGTAAGTGAAAGTTCATTAGCCGAAGCATTTAGCTGGATTTGATAAGTCGCGGCTGCCTGAGCAGACCCCCAAAATGTAAACGCGAAAACAGATGTTAGGATGGATTTAAAGTACATTGTGTCTCTCCTTATTTGAGTTGAAAAGCTGACGATATTTAGTATGCGTTTGAGCGAAAACTATCCTGGTAACTACAAAAAAGCAACAAGAATCTAACTCATCTATTTTTAATCTCGTCTCAGAAGAGCGTTCGCAAAGTGCATAGTGTTGGATTTCCACCTATATTATTGATTTTTTAGAAAATTATTTATTAGAGGATAAATTTGGTGAGACCCGTTCGCGCTGTGACCTGAAAGACCATAAAAATAATAAAAGGATTGTGATATGATTATTGTCAAGCTCAAGCTGCTCCAAAGATTTTAACGGCATGAAAAGCGTAGACGACATTGTAAATTGAAGTGTAGAGATACTTTTTAGGGATAGATAAGTAGACTAAGATTATTTGATTATGCTGCCATGCAGTTGTTTTAAAAGAAGGCAAATTTTTTATGCAAAATGAATTCTTTTTCATGATATTAGTTATTGCAGGTTTTTTTGTCTCCTGTCGGCATAATTTTGCTCCTAAACAGGAGTCCCAAAATAAGCATCTCGCAGGCGAAATTTCTGGGAATATTCCAGAATTTTCCTGGTACGCCATGACTGACGCCGAACTAATGAAGCAAATTGCCATTGAGTCTAAAGGGCAGTATAAATATTTTCCGTTTAATTCCCTTCCGACATCAACGGTACAATTGATGGTTGATGAAATTGATAGCTACGCGCGGCAAATTACCCCTACGAATATGGCCAAGGTGCCTAAGCCTCGCGCTGTCGTGTTTCTGAATGATGAAATTCAGGCCTATGCTCCCTCATATCCCGTCTGCATCCCTCAGCAGTTTCGGCCTATCAACGCTTCATTCAATGTTCTTTCTGGCGATGAAAGCCCTATTAATGTCCTCTATTTTAATGATAATTCTGTTGTTATACCCGAGAGCTATACAGCCGCTGACTTCGCTGCGGGTGCAGTGAATTGCATGAGGTTTGACGTCGCTCCATCAAATTGGGACCTCGAAGCATTTATAAGCCACTACAATCAATCCTATACTTCGGTTAAGCTAGGGTGCCATTTATCAAAGGAACAGCAAATGCTCGTTGCTCCGCGGAGGGTATGGCCGGAAAATCTTTCTCCCTTAATGGAGCCCTGTGGAGGAAGCGTATCATCTGGAACATATATTAGGTTTCGAGCACAGGTTAATACCATTTTTGTTCATAGTGGTCTCCTCCAGAATATGTCAAAAATTGCGGTGTACGGAATTTTAGCCCATGAGCTTAGCCATTACTACCGGGCGCACGTAAGAGCATTCGGTGGGTTTAGGGATTATTTTTACTTACAATCTCCCGCGAATGATTTGCAAAAGCCGCAGCCCACAACGCTTTACCCTGATATACAAAAAGCCCTTTTAGAGGCATCAGAATATATTTATATTGAACCCACCCATGGAACCCAGCTAAATGAAAACTTATGGAGCTTTGTTCGTAACCAATTACCCAAAAATATTTTGGCTAAGTTATGTTCTCCGACTAGCCGCTATGACTTTGACTGCCACACTCAAAGGGGCCGCATTTTAAGGTTAGTTGATGATCTTCTGCAGACAAATTTTGATTGGGATACGCTAAACTTTACATTCCCTCCCGAAGCGGTACGGAAAAAATACACCGCATTAGAGGAGTTAACGTTAGAGACTCTAAGTAAAATAATCCTTACGCCTATCAATGAAAACGACAAAAATTACATTGATAGTCTTGTGCCGGAGCTTCTAAAAAAGTTTTTTGATCCGGTTAGAAATTTTAGTGATTTAAATGCCTGGTTAATTGCCGCAAACGATAATCTAAAAAATCGTTTGCCTTCTCTGATGAATAAACCATTTGTAGATGCGGCCAAACTAGGCTTGGGGCTATATACTATTGAAGAAGAGGCGGACGCATTGGCTCTGGAAATTTGGGCGCAAATGGGAAGGAGTAAAGAGGAAGCAGCGCTACCTTGGATTGAGATTTTAACGTTGCGGCAACAGCACCAAGCAGATTTTCAGGACAGTCGTACTAACACAATGAAAGAATGTCTCGACATGCGAAAAAATTATTGGCGTGACGAGGTATCGGGACTTTCAAGCCCTGTTCTTCTGGCTACCCTCAAAGATCCCCACCACGGTGAATGTTTTAGGCTTTACAACTCAGATCGCCAGTGGGATGCTCACCAGTATGGAGAAGCCAAGAGCCTTTACTCTCCTTCAGATCTTTCTGTATCTGACGAAGATTGGTCAAAAATGCAGAATAATTTGAAACTGTATAGGTAATGCCCGTATAAGAATTATTTGTTTTCAAATCGAGTCAGTAGATTTTACCACCAGAAACGACTTAAGCAATAAAACTAAAAAATATATACCCCAAATCCAAAAACCCATTAGGGTCAGTTTCCAATATAAGGCGCAGGATTCGCAGAAACGCCTGAGACTGAGCTTGAAATTATAGCAATTATGCCCACAGCGCCACTCCCGCCCCGTGTCGATTCTTCTCCCGGTCCACAGGCCCATATCAATCTTGTCGGTCCAAGACCGCCGCTTCCCCCTGTGGCAAGAAGACTTCCCGCGGTAACTTGTGCAGAAACGATCTTGATAGCACCTCCTGCTCCGCCCCCTGCGCCCCCAGATTTTGTGCCGCCGCAGCAGTCATTTAAGTTTGTCGCATTTGTTCCTAAGTTTTCAATGCTACCATTATTTATTAAATTTCTCGCGAGGGCTAAAACTATGCCCCCACCAGATCCCGGAACACTATAGGGTGCCCCGCAATAAGGAGCGTAGCAGTTACCGCCAGCAGAACCAAAAAACAAGCGACTTAAATCAGCAACACCGTATGCGTCTCCACCTAATCCATTTAGGGTCGCACCGTCATTGGTAGGCACTGCAGGTGTCTGACCGGCGGCACCATGTCCACCACCACCTCCGCCACCAAAATTTCCATTGTTCCAACAGGTGGGCCCTACATAAGTATTTTGCCCCCCGCCGCCAATATTAGCTGTGTTGGCGTTTGGCCCAAAAATAACACTCGAAATTATACTCTCTCCTGTTGATGTTGACAAAACTCCTTGGAATCCAAGGCCGCTAGCATCAACTTTACCCCCAGCATCGATGGTTAGGGTACCATTAACGGCAAAGGCGACGATTCCTGTAGGCATACCGGCAAAGCCTGATGGGGCTGTGGCGAGTCGGTCCCAACTTGAAGCAGTAATGACACCGCCAGAACTCACTGTAATATTTTCATACTGAGGAATTCTTTGAATCACCACATACTGGTTTGTAAAAGAATCTGCGCTTCCATCATAAGTATTTACCGGAGCCGTAGCTAAAGTGATCGAAGTCCCGCTCACCGTACTTACCGTCAAAACTTCATAATTGCCGACATCGCCATAATCACCACTAATTCCCTGTAGATTAATTAGGAGCACAAAGTCACCTGGAACAAAAGCAGAATCTGCTGAATCTGATACCGTAACTACTGTACCAGAAATTCCTGATACCCTTAAAGCATAACCATCAGCATAGCTGCCGTTGCCATCTGATGATGCTCCAATTGAGGCTGAATTAAGATCAATTGAGGAATTAACCGTTGCGGATCCATCTTGGCCATTCCCTACGATGTTCAAATCACCCGCTGCAAAATTTGCACCGTGAACAATAATTTCTTCTCCTTCAGTTAGGCTCGAAGAAAATATATCACTCAAAAGAGGCTGACTGGTAGAAGAGTAAGACGACACAATAGTCATGTTGAGTACTTGTGCAGGTTGAGGCCCGATGTCCCATTCTGCAGCTGATGATCCCCAGTAATTGTTATTTGCTGTTGAAGCTGACCATGCTGCAACATTATTTTTAATACCATATTTTGTGGCATCAATAAAAATATTGTCAGAAATTGTTGGAGAAAATGACCCATAAGTACCTAAAGTTCTATCAATTTGGTAATTAACAGAAATGGCTTCTTGAAATTTATTGTAGCGCATGGTCACATTTTGCTGATTTGCGGTAGTGTTACTTCGAGTTGAAAGATCGGATTTGACCTGAATATTATTCTTATAGAAATAATTATACTCTACGACAGGGTTATGGTATGTGTGGGATCCAGAGTTGTCACTTGCAGAACCATTGCTTATCCATATACCATAAAAATTTTGTTTAATCATGTTATTGGAAAAGGAGGAATTACCGTATGAGTAACCAATCCACCAAGTTCCTACATAGGATCTAAGGCCGTAGGTATTATTAAAAACCGAATTATTCTTGAGGCTAAAAGAGTGTGTATTGCTTGACGCTCCCGAATAATAACTAAGAATCGCTCCATAATAATTACTCATCGCCTGCGCGGGATTTGCTCGCAAGCTTGCAAACCCGCTTCAGCGATGGATAATAAGGTCTCAATGGCATGAGCGGCCTATGGTATATGGGGTGTAGAAATAAAAAGATAT
>JAUILP010000117.1 GCA_030432875.1 Oligoflexia bacterium
GCAGAAGCCAAGTACCAAGCCTGCGGGGAAAGTTTTATTCTATCAATCACTTAACCACAGGCATTTCCATTGAATGAGCGGAGCGAAATCAATGGAAATGCCTGACAGAATTCGTCGGACGCCAATTCGTAACATTCTGCTTCAAGGGATCTGACATGTTTTCACGCATGGCGAGAACAAAAGATACGTTATACTCCATGCATTTATTCATGACAGCGCGATTACAAAAGCCACTATCCCCGCGAAAATATCGCAGTATATTTTAAGCGATTTGATGGAAAACCCGTTCAATAACTCTGGGGGCATCATTTGAGGTATAGGTATTCCCTGGCCTTACATCCATCCAGTACTGAAAACCAAACTGATCAAAAGCCTGAAGAGAATCCAAGCACCAATGATTTTTATAATTATAGGCAACACCTTCAATTTTTTTTCCATATTGTTCATGATCTGTAGAGTCTATATCCAAAATAAAATCTCGTACTTTACCGTGGGCTTTTTCCCGTAATTTGAGCGCGGTAAAAATAAAAACATCGTTCAATTTACCCGGATGCCACTTTTCAAAAGCTCGGAGAAACTAGCCGTATGTATTGGGGCTAAAGGTGTTATCTTTACAAGCAGCATTAAAGCCGATATCGCCATGTAAAACATTCATATCATCCAAACATTCTGCCCCTGCAATCAAACCTAAAGTCATGCAGCGAAACTTTTGAAAATTTCGCTGGAGGATTTTTTGGGAGTGACTGCCTGAAAGATAAGGAGTGATTTTATTTTTCAGATCAAGGCTCTCAAAAATCTGAGAAAAAATAGTTAACCACGCAACTGCTGTAAAATCTCCGCGATCCGCCTCTAGTTTTATTGCCATAAAATGCCTCCGTAACGCGCTATAATTATGGGGTTTTTTAAATTGATTTTTTCACCTGAGGGTGTACTTATATTTTCACTAAACCCAACGGAAAACGCAAGATTTAAGCGAATGATTTGTATGATTTTTAATTTGTTTTTTGTGTATTCATCAACCATTTACAAAATGAATGCTCTCCGGCAATTTTTACCTAGGTTACGGATCAATGACTTAAGGTACTTGGTATGGGGGTAAAAATTACCAGGTATAATGAATGGGGATTATAGGGAAGTAAATGCTAGCTGGCTAGACATGCTGACCGGAAGGTTACGAAGGTTGCCTCTACCTTGCTACCGTCATGGATCTCCATACACGCAAAATCGTAGGGTGGAATATGTCAAAGAGTATGGTGCAACATCTAACTATTGATGCACTAGAATTAGCGATTAAATCCGAGAAACCAGGGCCAGGATTGATTCTCACTCTGATAGAGATGTTCAGTATGCGTGGCCAAGCTTTCCGGCGCATATTAAAAGTTAATGACTTTTCCACCCGCATGAGCCGAAAAGGCAATTGCTGGGATAACTGTGTGCCAAGAATAAATTACCTAAGAGGTGCTGCTTGAAGGTAATTTAGTGCTGCACGAAAGATGAAGGTAGGTCCTTCGGAATCGGCTTCACAGGAGCGGGTTTTAAACTGCATCAAGCTGCTGCGATCAAAAGTCGTGGTAGTAAGCGTTGATGTAAAAGGCGTCCTTAAGACGTCAAGTGAGAGCTGAGAAGATGAACGAAAGTGAATCGCGGATGACGTGTCGAAAAGCAATATTACGATGTCAAAACCAAGTGGAGTTGTTGTCTTGGGAAAAGTTTATGGGTTACCTGTGTTACTGCGTAAGCGACATCCGGCATGGAGGCGGCATGAGCTCAGTTCAGGCTTTTGTGCGGAACTTGGGAACCCAGACAGAATCGTCAAACTTGAATGATTTGTTTGGGGGCGGAGTGACCCGTAGTAGTGAAGAAGCGGGTGAAAACTCGTGGAGCAAAGGGGTCACGTCAATCAGTGAGATTTATGCACCAACCAATATTGGGAGGAGTTCATGAATCAAGCAAAACCGTTTGCAATATCGAAACAATCTGTCTGGGAAGCTTACCTACAAGTAAGACGAAGCAAAGGTGGGCCAGGCTATGACAATGTCACTATGGAGGACTTTGAGAGAAATCTGAAGAATAACTTGTACAAGATTTGGAATCGTATGTCATCGGGTACCTATTTCCCTCCTCCTGTGTTGGGGATAGAAATACCTAAAGCAAAAGGGGGCTTCAGAATTTTGGGAATTCCGACGATATCTGATCGCATCGCTCAGGCTGTTGTGAGGTATACCCTTGAAGTAGTAGCAGATCCTACTTTTCACGAGGATTCATACGGCTATCGTCATGGTAAATCCGCACATCAAGCTTTGAAAAAAGCTAGGAGTCGATGCTGGCGTGATGATTGGGTTTTGGATGTCGATATCAAAAAATTCTTTGATTCGCTAGACCATGCTTTAATGATGAGAGCGGTCAAGAAGTACACACACTGTCCATGGGTCATCCTATATATTGAAAGGTGGCTCAAAGCAGATCTGGTCGACAAAGCTGGTAATAGGCATCCACGAACAGTTGGAACACCGCAAGGCGGAGTGATAAGCCCGCTATCGGAATTTTTCAAGATATATGTCGCCTAAGACGTTACGCCGCTATTTGATTTCTGAGCTCCTTTTTAAGTCTACCAGGATTTAACTCTACCACTTCTATATGTGACCAATTTCTAACATCTCTAGACCACCGATTAGGGTTTCTTTTTCTTGCGCGTTCATATGTGGCGCGACGCTTTGCTAAAATAGCTTTATCCAAACCTTGGTGTTTAGATGCTGGAGTGACGAAGTTAATGCCGCTATGGAGATGAATTTCATTGTACCACTTTACAAATTTTTCTACCCACGCTTTTGCTTCCTCCAGGCTCGCAAAACACCTTTCAGGGAAGCTGGGGCAGTATTTCATTGTCTTAAAAAGTGATTCTGAGAAAGGATTATCATTTGAAACACTTGGCCGACTAAATGATGGTGCTACTCCTAATCGTTGTAATGTGGCTAACATCGTCGCCCCCTTCATAGGGCCACCATTATCTGAATGAAGTGTGACTTGATCTTTTTTAACCCCATTTAGAAAGCATGCACTTTCTATCATTTCTGCTGCATTTTTGAGCGCTCTCACAGTCAAACACCTCCCAATGAACGATTGCTCGAGAAAAAATATCCATCGGCAAATACAGATAATAATATCTGCCCTTTATACTGGCCTTCAAATATGTGATATCCCAGCTCCAGATTTCATTGGGCTTTTTAGCGATTAGCGCATCCGGTTTTTTATGCGTTCTGGGACTCGATTTAGACCTATGAGTAAGCAATTTCTCTTCTCTCAAAATTCTATAAAATGTGCTCTCGCTACCAATATACCGACCCAAATCGGCCAATTTGGGAACAATCTGACAAGGCGGCAAATTAGCGTAATCAGCGCTGTTCGCAGTTTCAATGACCAAAGCACGCTCCTCACTTGATAACGCGTTAGCAGGCTTATTAAGTGGCCCCTTGCGGCCATCTTCTGGCATGTGTTCCCAGCGCTCCACGGTTCTTATCTCAAGATCCATTATTTCACATGCCAGGTATTTTCTAGCCCCGGATCTAACCGCTTCCTTAATCAAAGCAAGGCATTCGGCTCGTTCTTCTAAACTTACTCGTCCTCCACTGATCCCCAAATTAGGTCTGCTTTTTTTTTAAGTACGAGTAATGCTGATACCTCAGCCAGGGCCTTATCCTTACGACGCAGCTCCTTCTCTAAATCTTTTACTTTCTTTAGATCGGTGCTACGCCTTTTCCTCTCGTCTTGTGAGGTTTTTTGAGGAGAAAGTGCAGCTTCAATTTGCTCACGCCATTCGATGATATGCTCTTTATGAAGGCCATTAAGTCTAAGATATTCTCCTCGATTTTCTTCAGGGAGAACCTCATATTCCATTATCGCCTTAAGTTTTTCTTTGACAGTTCGAGACTGTGGTTGGGTAGGTTTTTTCATGTTAATCACGTTAGCATATTCACCTCTCCAGAGATAGAGGGTAGCTCTGCTAACTCCCAACTCCCTGACTAAGTCCTCCACGGATCTATTTCCCTTCCTGAAATACTTTTCAACTGCTGACCTTTTAAATTCTACTGAATGTCTCATTACCAATTCCCTAATCACCCCCTAAATGTATTTAAGAGAGGCGACAACAATCCTGACATAGGGGGCTATTATCTAATATATTTCTTCATCTTACTTTTGATAACTGGATGCAGCAAAATTATCCACATATTCACTTTGAAAGATTTGCGGATGATATTGTTATACATTTTAGAAGCCAAAAACAACTGGAGATGGTTAGAAATCAGTTAGAGGCTCGTTTCAAACTTTGCAAGTTAGAGCTGAACAAAGAAAAGACCAAAGTTGTTTATTGTAAGGATGCGAATAGAAAGGAGACTTGGGATGGCTATACGTGCTTTGACTTCCTTGGGTATACTTTCAGGCCGCGTCTCGTAAGGAATAGAGATCGCCAATTTTTCGTAAGTTTTACACCAGCAATGAGTGCTAATGCTGCAAAAAGTATTCGGACGGTGATCAAAAAGGATTGGAACTTGAAAGGAAGAGTGGATCTTGATCTAAAAGATATAGCTGCTCGTTTCAATCCGATAATTCGCGGGTGGATAAACTATTACAGTCATTTTCATGGTTCGGCTCTTTATTCAGGGGTGTTTGACTATATCAATACTACGCTAATGCGGTGGGCTATGAGAAAATATAAATTTCTGAGACGCAGACCGAAGCGAGCTAGCGAATGGTTAAAACAAGCCCAGATTTTAAGTCCTGCTCTATTTTGCCATTGGAAGTTTAGTGCTGCAGGCGTCGTTGATTGACAAGAGCCGTATGAGGCGAGAGTTTCACGTACGGTTCTGTGAGAGGCTGAGGGTGAAAATCCCTCGGTCTACTCGACCACCTATGGAAAATTTTTTTCACACGCTAAAGACAGAATTTGTTTATTTCAGTGACTTTAAAACCAGGGTAGAAGCTAAAACCAGTGTTTTTTGGTGGGTTTGCGGGTTTTATAATAGGAAAAGAATTCACTCTTCTTTGGGTTATAAAACTCCCATTGATTATGAAAGAGAGTTTATGTTAAAAGCAGCATAGAAATTTGTCCGAATTTTTTTTTGGGGGGGGGTAAGATTATTTGTGATCCAGACAAAAGGCATTCAACTTTATATTTTGTATGTGGCCCAATTCTAAAATCGATAATCCAGATAGAATAATACAACGACTAGCTGAAAGCTACCCGCCTGAAAGGCGGGGGTTTAAACCTATAGAACGGACGAATTAACTTTATCTTTTTAGTGATTTTGTAACTTTAAGTCCATTGATTATCGCTGACCTACAATTGGCTTTGTTTACTTGGATGTTTTTATCTCTTTTTTTACAATAGAAATCAACATGGCCATTGCACGTACGAACCAGGTCATTTTTAAGCCGTGATGCTTCGGAGTCTGCTATTCTCCTGTCTGAAAATTCTCTATCTTGATTGAAAGAGGTTATGGGAAAAGTGACCTTCTTTCCAGGATTATACTTGAGTTCACAGGGTGTATCTTTCCAAGCACCAGCTGGCAAATCTAGTGTAACTGTATAGACGTATGTCGGTTGAGAACCATTAGGGTGAAGGTTGGAATTGTTTGTTGACCTTTCAGAACCACAGTTGGTGCAGGTCATAAATAAGGCAGCGCAACCGATAAGTGTGAACATAGATTTCATGATGTTTCCTTTCAAAAAAATTTAGGTAAATAAACACATAATGTGCTGTCAATGGCTATTGTTTTTTTCATCCTTGAAGGATAATTAGAGCACCGACATCAGAATGCTGCGAACAGAAAAACCTGAGGTATCATGCACCCACTACGGTTATCGGCTGTTCTGAGGTCTGCGAGTTGTCGCATTATTCGAGAAAAATATGCTAAAAAACTTCTTGTCTCCCCCCTCCCCTCTAGTAATCCTTTTCGCCAATTTACCAACGAGAAGAATCGTACTGTAGTGGGAGATGGATGAGGTGTTTTTAATTAAAACCCGGTAAGGCTTCTCTACACCCCCTAAAAGCGGGCATATTCCCTGTCCCATTTAACCTAGCTATTAGTTGTCCTTCACTATTTGTGAAAGTCGTTGGCTGTATTTTAGCGCTTCCTTTTCCCCATAGAAACATGTCGTATGCGGGACGCCCTCTGAAAGAATTTCTCACGATTTTTCCACTATTCCATGTTACGGATACACTGCAAGTTGATTTATCTACGAAAACGGCTTTTTCCCTAAAAAGTGCTTTTTGAAGTTGATCAGCCTTATCATCCATCAATAATGTACAGTTGAATGTGCCGGTTTTTTGGAAATCATCACCAGGATTAAAACATTGTAATTGCGAATAATTTGATGTTTCATTTGTGCTGCATGCCAGAAGCATGCTCAAAATACTAGCGGACAAAAGTACCCTTTTCATAAAATTCCCCTTTCTCAAGTAAAATACAGTTTGCTTTTTGTGTTATTGTTTTTTAGATTGCCGTTTCCCCAATATTTAGCCTCTAGGTATCAGGAACTTTCAAACGTAATAATTGCATTTTTTTAATATTTAATTTTTTTACTTTTATTCATCCTTTCAGGTAATTGCTTGATTAAAGAATGCGATCGAAATACACTTGCATGAATAAGTTAAAACACTGATATTGACTGTCGACCGTAATGATAAAAGCTGATTTTATTGATCATGCATTAAACAGATATAGAAAAAATTGAGTAAGTTATTGGCCTCATTTAAACATCTGTCTGAGGCGTATTAAGCAGTAGTTGTTTGCAATGAGAACCTAATTCACATGAGGTATTAAACCTGATCTTTTTTAATCAATATTTCTATCCCCCTTACCTGGCGCATTTTATCACTTAGTAGTTATGATGTGTTAGGAAAAAGATTGCTAAGTGATCGCAGAGAAATCACTTTGATGACCCAGGATGCAAGTAGATGATATTTAGATTAAAATTGAGGCTAAGTAAATAATTCTATTAGGAACACCATGTCCATTTGATAATATTTTTGTGTTCAATTTATTGCTTTTATCGAAATAATAGGTTTTTTATTTTCTTCGATCGATTCGTTTGTGCTTCTCGGTGTGAGCTCTCGTGTCTTGGCCATAGCTTTACTCACAGCTTGCCAGGATATCAATAAGCATCCGGCAATGATAGTCATTCCTAGGAATTTTACAAAGCGGGACTTTGCCACTTGGCTCTTTTCTCTATTTACCACCAGCTTAAGTTTGTTCTCTATAAATTTGC
>JAUILP010000118.1 GCA_030432875.1 Oligoflexia bacterium
AAGCATTGCTGAAGAGCCCATTGCGGGAAAACTGCTCGATGGGTTCTGTGGGGGCTTTCATGACGATGAAACGATCTAAAATTAACTTTAACTAGGAGTAAAAATCATGAATTCTACCCGACAAAAATTTATACACAGGGTTTTTAGTTCGCTATTTCTTAAGGCAAATGTGTCGCTTTATTTATTTTTACTCGGCACATCTGCGCTTTTTGGGAGTGAACTTAAAGTGCGTTTGCTCTCAACCTATGAAATTTCTGAAATGAGTGGTACCCCCTTAAGCGAGGCACAAAAAAGACATTTGTACTTTTCGGTTTTAGACGGGGAGGGAAACACGAAGAACTTGGTTGTTGTTCCTCGGAATCTTAATATATCCCCTGAATCTATCTTAGATCGAGATTTATATGTGACATTAGACGAGCTATTGAATGAGTTGAAAAATATTAATCCGAGGTTAATTAGGAATTTGCTCGCGGGTATAACGCCTGTTATACCTGAATCGTTCACAGCAGAAAGGTTTGACGAATATCCTAAAAAAATGGAAAAATTTTTGAAAATGGTTTCTTCGGGAACTCACCCAATTCCAGATGATTTTGTGCCTTACGTAAAATACCTTCCTCCTATAGAAACTGAAAATTTTGACTTAGGTTCTTTAAAGACTTCAGTCACTCCCGATCCTGTTCCATGGGAAGATGATGGTCTTATTTTTGGCGATTACAATTATGACTATGTTTTTTCTGAGCCTAAGGCCTTAAGTTTGGTTGAACAACCGTTAAAGAAATTTCCCAGCAACATATTTAAAGTCTGTGATCCCAGTATAGTCGACACTACTATCAGTGATAGTTTGAAAAAACCCACTGTGTTTGTCGATAAAGCTCCCAAGTTTCCAGATATCTACAAAGCCCTGGAGGTGCTAGGAACTGAGCCTACATTTGTTTCGCTAGTCAATCGCGCTTATGTTCTTTTATGCCAGCACAGCAGTGGGGAAGATCGCCTCACAGGTTTGCCTGCCCCTGTTTCCCTTCATGATCTTTTGGCGAAGTGGCCTGAGCACATGGAAAAACTTCGTCTTATTAGCGTGATGAAAATGACTTGGGAGCTAAATTTTAGTCCCGAGGAAGACGTGCTCGAAATGGCTAATATTCTTGAAGATAAAGGATATGCGGTATCTTTGCCCTTCATTAGACATAACGATCAGGACTGGGAATCACCATCTCGGGTGAAAGATATTTTTATCGCATCCTCAAAGACTGAGGCTATGCAAATCAGCTTTTTGCAAAATATTACGGTAAAAGAGGATAGTTACCATAACCGCGCCGTTATCGCGTTTGAATTTCCCTTCCAAAGCGTTAAAGACATGATCGAGTATAAAGGTCGTTATTTTTGGTTGCCTATAGATATCAGGGGACAAATCTATGTTGATGAGGGAAATTACGTTGACTTGGGAACTGGGTTTGGGTTAAACCTATGTTTGTTTGCCGTTGACTCTAGCTTTGAAGGCTTGCACTACAGCTCTTGCCATGCTGAGTACGGTTTTTCCCAATGATAAGGTCCATGCTTTTGCTTATGAGTTGAGTGGCCACAAAACATATTGGGATTTCCTTGTTATACAAATATATGGGTAGTAAATTTTGACGTAAGTTGGAGAATAATTTATGAAAAAATGTGTGTTTTCTTGCATCATGCTCTTAGTGCTGGGTTTAGGTATTTCTTGCAGCACCCATAAAAAAAAGAGTGGCAGTGTCACAACCCCTCCTGAGTCGAGCCCGATTCCGCTGACAGGAGAAAATGGTGAGGGCAAGGCGATTTCTGACGGTGCCGGAGAATTAGGTGGCGGTAAACCAGCAGATACCCGATCTGAAATCGATGCAAGTGGTTCTAACACCTTGAATGGGACGAGTGAACCTTGTCTCAAAAAACATGAGACTCTATCCGCAGCCCTATCTGATAGTAGCTTTATCACTCTGCTCAAAACACTCGTGGCAAAACCAGATAGCCCTGAGGCTCAAGAGATTGCCAACGCGATAAACAAAAATAAAGTTTTGTGTAGCGACGGTTAGCGCTTTTTTGGTGGTGTCTAAAAATCTGAAGTTCCCCCAAAAATTGGCTGCTATTGAAAAATTGGTTTGCTAACGCAAAAAAATAGACGCCTGAAGATTTCGGCGAAAATATTTAGTGGGATCAGAAACAAAAACCACCACTACTCTCCCTCTTTTTCCTTGGTGTAAACAATTATATCACCAGGCTGGCAATCTAAAGCCCGGCATATCGCTTCTAAAGAGCTAAATCTAATGGCGCGGGCTTTGTTGGTTTTTAGGTTTGAGAGATTTGCCAAGGTTATATCGACCATATCGGCGAGCTGGGTCAAGGTGACCTTGCGTTTCAGTAAAACCATATCCAAATTTATTTCTATGGGCATATTTTTCTCCACTAAACCAAAAGATCATTTTCATCCTGCAAAACCCTGCCATAGTTAAAAACTTCTGCAAAGGCAAGTAACAAAATGCCTAGTCCTAAACTAGCAAGTGGAGGGGCTATATAAAAAAGAGAATTTCCAGAAAAATCATGAAAAACTTTGTCCATCGCATGCTTGAAGATATTATTAAAATATGAGACCGCTAATAGCTCTAAAAAATACCATCCAATCATTATAAAGCCGACAAGACGCATCAATTTAATAGCTTGATCTGTAAAGCTCTTTTTTTCTTTAATGAGCAAAAAGAGATTTCTTAATTTCTGGGCCACAATGAAGGCCAAGATACTCCAAATGACCCACCAAAGATTGTTAATTAAAACATCTAAGATACTCAAATCGGATATGCTTGCCCCTTTTATTTCAATTGAAGAAAGCTTTATACCGCCTTTGCTCATTTCCTCAATATGAGGGCCAAGTAATTTTTCCCTTAGTGTAGGAGACAGCGCCCCTTCTACGGGAAACATTGTGGTAAATGGCTCGCCCAGCACAAATTCCTTAATATTATTCCCAATTAATATGATAGGAAAAAAAAGACCCAAAATACTAAGGTAGTAGCCAATGCTGCATAAGATAGAATACAGCTTAATAAATTTTGTTCCTTGGCGGTGACTTTCCATATTGTCTGGTCCTTATTTTGGGTGACACGCATTATGCCGCGGTTGAGTAATGTTGTTTATAGATAATAATATACTGAATGTCAATAAATTAATATCGAATAACGATAAACATGGGGTGCTTAATGATAATAAATCTATCTTTTAGGATAACTATAAGAGCGCAGGATCTGGGAGCTCCTATGTCTCTTTGATTGGAGTCCTAAATCCGTATTAGTGGCGGCATCACCACCAATTGACATCGCATGCTTCTACCGCTTTGATGATTAACCTGTCTGCTTTTGCGTCTGCAGCTCTTTCTAGCTGTATGCCATCATGAATTTCTAAAAGATCAAATTTTTCTATATTGACACCAGTAGCACAAACATATTCGGCAATAAAACCTGCGACACCTTTGTCTCTCCACTGTGTGATGTGCTCAATCTCATGAAGAAGCCAATGCAAAGAATACTGATCCTCTAAGACGTCAAAGTCATATGGAAAAAATATCGTGTTTTCCAAAGTAATAGCGGTATCTGAACTCGGTGTATCGGTAACATCCATTCTGATATTTACGCTGACGGGATCTAAATGGTAATCATCTCTTATGATTTGGTATAAGCAAGGGGGGACGGAAACTACGTGTCCCTCATCAAGCATTTTATCGCGGTACGTAAAATAACTCCCCACCAAAACTGGATAGGCCGCTATGCTAACAGGGTTGACACATTGACCTGCTTCAATAAGTGAGTGCAATATGATAGGTGCTGCGTTTAAAATTGAGCCTTGTGAATCTTCATCAACTAATTCATATATAAGGCTTTTGGTTTCTTTCACTATCACTGTTATCGCATGCTCGGTCGCAGCTAAGGCATCTACACCGGCTTTTTCCACGCATTCCCAGCCATGGCAGCCAGCATATAAGGCATTGCTCTGAATACTGCAAAATAGTAGAGCCAATAAAAAGTACTTAATATTAAAATTAATATTCATTTTATTTTTCATTTTTTCTGTTCCTCATTTAAGTTTATTTTTCATTAACAAATATAACGTTCAGTCACACTATCTCTCGGGGGAGGGGGAGTCTAATTGCGTGCGTATTTGCCAACCAGAATCATTCATAATATGCATTTTTAAATCGCCATGGATTGGCCTCGCCATATTTCTGAGTTCATTTTTTTTCGCACAGAAATAATTTTTGTCTTTAATGATCATTCGCGACAAATTTCAATACTTCCCCCAGTCTCTTTATATATGAGATATGGATTATCAGTGCAACTGATTTCCTGTGTAACAAAAAAAAATGTTTTCACGGTGAAAAATAGCTTTTTGAAAATTTGTATGCGGTGCTGTCAAAGCTTTCTTCACGAACCGTGAAGCTGCTAACTGATCCCGATGTGTGGAAAGCTAAAAGTCAATCGTGTCACCGCTCTTGTCTCCCCCACGATAGAGGTTCATCCACTTGCCCAGGACTTTTACCCACGTTTCATCAACCCGCCAGGAATCCCAAGTTTTCTGAAGTTTAGGTCGAGTCCGCTTATAAAGCTCCGGTGCATATTCATGGATTCAGCGCATGATGGTCGTGTGAGCCAATGACAGCTCTCTTTCCTCCATCATTGCGACTTAGTCTTTGTAACTCAGGCTGTACCGAAGATACCAGCGAACGCAAAGCAAGATACTTTCAGTTTGAAAGTGTTTCCATTTAAAGTCCTTCCGGCTTGTGCATTGCTACCTCAGTCATGTTGGCTCAACTTTATCAGCCGCCAAGGACTAGGTTACTCTGTGTTGCTAGAATCAACCCAGCTTTCCCTCCCATAACAACTCGGTGAATTTTGCCCACGGCACGACTTCGACACTCTGATTCTTATGTGAAATACGATGGGGAATGCAGTCGGGTACGACGACAATTCCTTTTGCGTTTGAACTTTCTTCAAGAAAAGTAAACAGACCTCGCAGATCCTTGTTTGAAAAATTTTTAGAAATTTTCACTTCAATCGCTGTCGTACCATCGCCAATAATAAAATCAATTTCCATTTGGGAATGGGTTGCCCAGAAATTAATATCCCAGCGGCGTTTGCGATAGACGCTGTAGGCCTTAAGCTCCATATACACCAGATGTTCAAAAGCATGCCCGGCGCTATCGCCTCGCAATTCGGAAATTGTTTTTTTTGCCAAATAATTGGCAACGCCGACATCGAAAAAATAAAACTTGGGATTTGCGACGATATCTTTTCTCTTGGCATTGCGCCTGAAGGGGTAAACAAAATATCCCAACATAGTATCGGCCAATATTTCAAAATAAGTTTTGACCGTCTTGGCATCGACGCCACAGTCTCTTGCAATAGTCGTATAATTGAGAATGGATCCATTTGAATATGCTGCGGCGTCCAAAAATCTTGAAAACGCCGGGATATTGCGCGTAAGTGCTTCGGCCATGATTTCTTCACGCACAAAATCAACGATATAAGCTTCCAGATCTCTCAGGGGCTCTGGTGAATCAAAGTGAGATGGCAGAAGGCCAGAGTTCATTGCTCGAATCAAATCCATGTTTTTAATCTCATAGGAACAAAGAGGTAACATTTCAAATCGCCAGGCCCGTCCTCCCAGCAAATTTGCCTGACCTCTTTTCAGTTTGCGGGCACTCGACCCACATAAGATAAACTGCATCTTTTTTGTCTCAATCAGGCGGTGAATTTCGTCCAAAAGAGAGGGAACTTTCTGTACTTCGTCAATAATAACGAGAGGGCTGTTTGAGTCTGATAATTGAAGGTTAATAATGCTTTCCAGCATCCCAGGGTTCTTGCTTAGTTCAGAAACGAGACGAAATTCCAAAAGATCAAGATAAATAGGGTTTTGAAATGTTGCATGCAAGTAAGTTGACTTGCCTGTCTTTCTCGCCCCCCACAAAAAGGCTGATTGATGCTTTGGCAGCTTTATATTTAATAATCTCGTATACATAGGGGTCTTTCTGTAAAATCAGGAATATATTCCTTAAATTTAACATAATTTGGGAATATATTCCATAAATTATAAATTTACTTAGCTAATAGCCCATCAAATTGCCACAGCCTCACTGTCCTGAAACGAGGATACTGCCTAGAAATCTCGGTATTCTGGTATCGTAGTTACAAAAAAAAAGGTATAGTTCACGGGACTATACATAAAGAGAGGATATGATGAAACGAAATCATATAGTGTATTTGACAGTCTTAGCGGCCTTTGTACTGGGAAACTGCAGTTTTTATCAGGAGAAATCCGAAGCATCATCGGTGGCTTCTTCTCCTATATTCAGTGCCAATGATGTTTGGTCCATTCTCAATGAAAAGCCCTATGAAAAAGAGAATTTTCCGACCACAGAGGTCACGCTTGCAAGTTTTCTGAGCTCTGGTGTTGATCTTCTGCTGGCGTCTGCTAAAAGAACGCTCGACAGTGAAGCCGACATTTTACCTCATTTTGATAAACTCCTGCACCCAAATGGCGTGTGCTTAAAGGGGATCTGGACTATTGATGCACAGTCTTCCTATAGAGGCTATTTTAAGCAGGGATCCCAAGGTATCATCATCGCAAGAGCATCAACAACACTTAGCAATACGAAAAGAGGATCACTGCGAGGTTTTGGTTTCGCAGGAAAAATATTTCCCACGCTTGATGGAGATTATCAACAAAAAACCGCAAATTTTTTTCTTATAGATAATCTTGGCGGTACCTACGCTGATAATTATACCGAAGTGGGATTGACTAATGAGCCTAATGTTATTCCGACGCTTTCTTTTGAAGCGTTAAGCCTAATTCAAATTGCGCAAGCAGCACAAAAAGCGTTTTCTTCGGCAGACGTAAATCCAGGAATTCGTCAGCTTTACCCCATTTCTCAGTTGGGACTTGGGGGCAAAAAGCCAATTACCCCAAAATGGATGAAAATACAGGGTGATATTAAAGAGCTTGGCAGTGATGAAGAAGATTTTCGCGCCGAGCTCAGTGATCACCTGAGCAAAAATGATGCCCTGACCTTTGGTATCTTTG
>JAUILP010000119.1 GCA_030432875.1 Oligoflexia bacterium
GATCAAATCCAGCAATTCTTTGACTCCGATATTGTGGCCTCCACTGCTTAAAGGCTTTTTCTGGGAGATTTTCATCGACAATTACAGTTTTGATTAATAATACGACTTTTGAATGAACACGACTAATCGGATATCTTCAATTGGGGCTTGTTCATCCTCAATTATTAGTGTTCTTATTGGTTTCATTTTTGTTTAGCTTAGAGTTTATTTTCTTTATAACTTCAGAAAAATTATTGGGAAATGTTAGGATTACTCTTGCGCCAATAGGTGTTCTTCTACCAGGCAAAAAAATATTATCTATCTCGTGAGAAAAATGGTTTTCAGGAAACTCCAAAAATGAATTAAAGTAATTAATTCTTTTCGTATTTATTGTTATACTTTTACCATTTCTTTCCTTGCTAAGGTTTGAATCAATTTCTATCCTCATAAACTTTCGAGCCTTTTCAAGATCTGCCATTGAAAGACCACCTCCATTATCTTCTATGACCACCTTCAAATTTTCTAAACTCTCATAAAACGCAATATTGATTTCGCCTTTGCCATTTTTCGAGTGTTCTCTGATTGCCTTTACGCTATTTTCAATGTAAGGCAAAACGAACAGACTTGGGATGTAAAAACTTGCTACTGTTGGTTCATTTAAATTTTTTGAAGTTTTGAAGTCATATTGCAATCGATAACGGAAAGACATAGTAGCTAAATACCGTCTCAAAAAGTCGATTTCATCCTTTATTGCGATTTTATCTTCCAAAGAATAATTTAGCAAATCATAAAAGAAGTCACCCTTGTTTTTGATTGTATCGAGGAAATATTCTGATTTATCTTTCAATTCTGTATGCTCTGATGAAAGGGCTAGGATTTTATCATGTATTTTTTTGTATGCGACTTTTTGTGCTACATGCAGGTTTGAAATTGTATGGGGAAGAATCATTGGGCGAAGGTTTTTCCAAGCTGCAAATTCATAGGCCTCTGCCTCTTTTTGTTCAGCTACTTTCTCTCTCAAATAGCTAATGAACGAATATCCCAAGATAAAAAATAGTCCAATTAGGAAGAATTTTGATGATATATTTCCCGAGTTTTTGATTACCGAAATATCTTTATTTACAAATCCTTCTCCAATCACCAAAAATTCGTGTATCAGAACTAAAACAAGTGAAAAATAGGTCAGGTATTTGAATTTCGTCAATTTTCTAAAACTAAAAGCCTTACCTAGATAGAAGGCTAATAATACCGTTGTAATTCCAGAATAAAGGAAAGGAAAAAATGAAATGGCTAATTTTGAATTTCTGGTTCCTTCCGCCTTTAATTCCATTGGATTAATCTCAAAAATTAGTGGTGCCAGAAGTCCCATAAGTACCGTTAATATGATACAAACGATCGACACAATTGTCCAGTTTTTTAAATTTTCCTTAACGCTATTTTCACCATCTTTATCATACGCAAAAGTGCTTATAGCAAGGATTAGTAGCATATTATTGAGAACAGAACTTAAATTCGACAAAATATTAAAGCCAATAAACTCAGTTATACTAAGATTTTGTGTAGGAATAAAGTTCAATAAAATTGCAATGACCCAAACAAGCATAGCAAGGCTGAAATATTTCATTCCTTCATCTTTATAGGAATGATGTCCCACCTGATCCAGATGCATTTTTTCAAGGATTGTTTGAATATGCTCCCAGAAAAAGATAAAAACTACTCCGGAGAAGCAGGTAATCAAAGTTAAAATTGATAAATTAGTCTTTTTTAATTCATTGCTTTCAGCAAAACAATCGCTATAAATCATGATTAAAATGAAGAGACCTAACATTGCAAAAACTGCGGATAAAGAATAGACCCATGTTTTTATATTCCTTCTATTTAGGGGTGTAATTATTTTATTCATTTTATTTTCAATAATTAATGGTTAGGAAAAATACCTATTTACAATTTAGTAAATATTTGAGGAGGTAAGAACAAGTCCTCCTTGGGAAAATAGAAGCTAATGTAGTTGCGGAAATCCGTGGAGGAATTAAATGCGATTTTTTTTTGATTACCATCTAAAAAAGCCTCATAATCTAAGCCATACAGATATAGCGTATTTAAATAGGTTATCACTTTTGTGACCTGATATCCTTCTTCAGTTTCAATATTGATATACCAGTCACCATCAAGATATGACAAAAAGCCTCGTTTTGTCCAGATGTCCCACTTTTTTGCTGAGGTATCATACCGCTTGTAGGTGAGGTTGTACTCTACATCGCTTCTTGTGGTGATGAGCAGGTAAGTACAGCTCTCACCGGCTGGACATTTTTCCCATTTCCCGAGCAGGTTTGACCTTACCCTATGCTTTTTACCAGATAAGGGAACATTTGAGGTATAGGGTAAGCAGGAGGAAAAAATAAAACAACAGAAAAGGAAATACCAAGCATACTTTTGAGTTTTCATAATAGGTTTTTTTGATGGATAACTCCAATAAAATTGATCTACTAAAAAATTCTTTTATTTCTATTAAGAGCCCTCCATTCCTAAATCAGTTCTTTTCATTCCTAAATCTGTCCTTTTTATCCCTTTTTTTAAGAATCATCTGAAGGGACTGAATGCCAACCTGTCTTAAGGTAACAGAATTATGGAAATCAAGGATACTTTATAGGAAATAACCCAGCACCACGGGCTCATGTAATTAGATCTCACAAAAAATCGAGTAGGAGATGAGGGCAAATTTATCCGTTAGATAAATTCGGCCTCATCGTCCTCTCACACCACCGTGCGTACTCTCGTACACGGCGGTTTCTCTAAGTGGGTGTAAGTTAATGTAGAGTTTGTTGAAGTCTATCAATCCCTGTTTGACAAACCATTTGTTATTCATTGCCTCATGTGCTGCTGGGGTGTGGGCCTTACGCCACCACCCTTTTCTGCTTGCCGCCGTAGTCCATGCCCGATTTTTGGGTATCCCTTGGCGGTGTAAGAAGCGCATCATTCCAATAGCTCTTTTGCATTGTTTGAGGCGGTAACACCTTAGCTTCCGTTGTAGCCAGCTTATGAGATACCGAAGTTTCTTCTTCATCTGGGCGTATCGAAAGTAGTAGAGCCAGCCTCGCACTTTGGCGTTGAGTTCTGAGATCACCTGGGTGAAGCTTACACCACGATTACGGCGTGTAAGCTGCCGGATGGTTTGCTTGAAGCGCTTTTCGCTCTCCTTGCTCAGGTATAATTGCCCTTCCCACCCTATGGCATGTCCCAGAAAAATCTGAGTCCCATACTTGTTAGCTGTGGTTTGCATGACTTTTACACCTGTAAAAAAAAATCCCAGTTCCTTAGAGATTCGGCCCTTCCCCACATGCCTCTGGCATCGGGTACTATGGCCTCGGCTGACTTCTCAACTCCTCTCGGAGATGAGACCTCCCATGGTAAGCACAAGCTCTTTCCGTTGATTCTGCCAGATTTACGCTACCTCATTACGGACGACTTTGGGGCTTTTCTGTTCATTGCCAGATTACCCAGAGGATGGCGCCTTCTATCTGGTTCTTGTTCATCAGAACCAACTTTTGCTACGGGCTTCCTTCAGATTCCGCTTCGCAGCGGACACCCTTGCCCTTCGCTAACGATTCCACGCCGTCTTGGCTCGTTCGGGACTTGCACCCTAGAGTACTTGTGCATGCATGGCACACAAAAAGCCGATACAAAGCAGATTTCGTATCGGCAGAACCAATTTCTTTACAACATCAGAGTTATGGAGAAACCGTCACTTTGACAGCGGTTCCTAGGGGTATGCCTTTCATGCTTAGCTCTACATGAGCCCAAGAATTTCCCGTTCTAAAAACAGCCTTGTCAATGAACTCCCTCACCACCTGCTTATTGTTCGCATCAAAGTATCGGACCCGACCTTTTACCATAGTATCACCAATCGGTTCCAGTTTTACAGAATAGGTTACAGGCCCTGCATGTGTGCCTATTTTATACCAGGAGCTCCAGAGAGATGGAGGAGCATACAGGTTGTACTGTGTGAAAGTCTGTTTCGGTAGAGCAGAGGGATTATCCTGCTCACGTTTGGTCCCGTACTGGTCCAGACCAACTCCGGTTGTCTCAATTGAGATCAAAGAGTCTGAGTTGATGCTATCAACATCAAAGCTTTTCTTCTCCTGGCCTTGAACGAATGCCGGTTGAAAGCTTACTCCTACAAGAATCAGCATGGAGATAAATTCAATAATCTTTTTCTTCATGATTTCAGGATATTTTCAATTTGATATCTTGTAAAATTCACGCTTATAATCTTCGAGATAACTATAATCACCTCGCTTCAATTTGGATTCCGTTTTTCGCCTGAGAGTTTCGGTAGAAAGATTTTCCCCACCCGCAATCGAGCAATCAAATCCAATAAGCATTACTTTATCTTTATTTTGCTGCATGGTATGTGTTAGCTCTACTGCGCCAGACATATCCGGACATGTAGAACAATAAAACAAAGTTATGTTTTCTACTCTCCTGAGGGTGAAGGAATGTGTCTTTTCATCAAGATTATAGAAAACCTTTCCGGAATAAGTAGAGGTTTTATACACCACGGCGATATTGCCACCAGAGTCTTTCCATGTTCCAATTAAAAAATCTGGAATAGGACTCAGGGTGCCGACTGTGATGTCAAGACAGCCTGCAGATACCATCGTAAACAATACGATAATGGAAATTAAGATATTTTTATTTTTCATTTGCTTTGGTTAAAAATTAAGAGCTGGTAGCAATCTTTGTAAGGATCTGCTACCAGCATTTTCAATTACTTCTATAGCTTGGTGAAGTTATCCGAACCCGTAATCAGATGTTCGAAAGGAAAATTGGTTACGGGTCGCGCGAGGATCCAGTTTGTTATTATTTTGGCTGGGTCATCATTTGCAATGTATCCAGTCCAGGCAGTAATACTTCCATATTTTCCCCATGAGACAAGAAAGGAGAGAACTGTAACTTCATGTTTAGAAGAATCAACCGAGCGTAATGCATGATTGACAAATCCTGTGAACTTAAACCCTTCACCCTTTGTACCAGAAGGAGATCTGTATATTCCCCAGAAACTTCCATTCTGAAGATTCACACCCTTAACTTCAAGGGTAGAACCCAGTTCATTTTGCCACGTAGTTTTGTTTAGATCCTGGAGCTTTACGGTTCTTGTTTGTCCCATTAAATCCCCAAAAGCCATGATCCCTATTGATAGAAGAACCAGGCCCAAAAATTTTGTCCTCATTAGCATGTGAAATTAAGATTGACAAAAATTGAAGGAGGTTTAGACATCAGTATCGTCATGGGGTACTCATGCCTAAACCTACTCCATTGGCATAGTGCCAAAGAACGCAATTTCAATAAGGATTTTTTTAGAGGAACCAGGAGGGTCGGTTCTTGATCTTAGGTGACTTGTCCCTGTTTTAGAGGTTTTTGTCCTTTAATTTTTTTGATGGGAGATGCTTCACAAATACCTATCCCCAAGCAACCCCATCTATATCCCTTCTCAGGAAATGCTGATCTTTGCGGGGGACTCTGTGTCTAAGTCTTCGGGCTGAAAGTAGTAAGGCAGGAGTTCGTGAACACGATTGATCGGCTGGGTGGGTAATCGTCTCAGGAGTGTGTAGAGATAGTGGTAGGGGTTGGACCATTGAGTTTTGCTGATGCGATGAGGGAGTAGAAGATGGCGGCGTTTTTGGCTGCGCGGTGTGATCCTGCGAAGAGGTAATTTTTTCTTCTGAGTGGGAGAGGCCTCACCTGATTTTCGACGAGGTTATTGTCAATCTCGGCGATGCCGTGATGGATTTATTGACTGAGATTATCCCATCTTTTGAGGCTGTATTCCATCGCCTTTCCGATGGGAAATTTGGGTAATTTTCCTTACGAGCTAACTCGCCTGGTAAGGGCTTGCGGTCATAGGTGTTCGTTTCCTTTTGGAGCTCAGCTTCCGCTTCGGGCGCTTTGGCTTCCAGCCGCTTTTCCTCAGATTTTGCCCCATACTATTGTCGCTCAAACCATGCGATCCGCGCCTCCATGAGCACCTCCTGCTCTTCGAATGAAGAGATGGTTTGGGCTTGTCCTGAAATAGTTTGGGCGTTTTCTACCTCTTTTTCTTGTAATTTTTGCGCTGTTTTCATGGCATGAAAAAGCGAAAAAAAAGACGATTTGTCTATTTTTAGGCCACTTCTTCTTCCTTTTTTTCCAAAGAAAAACGCCGCCTTTGCACCACCGATCCCAAGGCCACGCCTTCCAGAATCAAGACCAGTTTTTGCCAGCTAATGCCATGCGATTGAGCTCTTGTCCCTGGCTTAGGCAGCTCAACTGTCCCCGATTTCAACCGCTTGTACCACAGCAATAAACCGCTGCGATCCCAGACCAACAGTTTCATCCGATCACGTCGGCGGTTAACAAAAACGAACACATCCCCCGAAAACGGATCATTCGCCATCGTGCTGCGCACCAAGCCGCTCAGCCCGTCAAATCCCTTGCGCAGATCAGCCCCGCCCAAACAGAGATAATAGCGTTGCTGAGAGCCCATGGCCAGCGAAGCTTAAACCAACGTTCTTCGACCTCAGGACTCAGACGCACAAAGACTTCCGACGGCTCATCAACCCGAAGGTAGCGCGTCCGCCAGTAACCAAAGGTGGCCAGCTTCAGCTTGTGCTTCTGGCAAAAGGCACGCTGACCTCCCAAGCTCGCGCCAGGCGGAGCCTACGTGGATTCAACTTGTTAAAAGCAGGCAAAAGTGGTTCTGCTTCAATTGTGGATTAATACCAACATCCGGAAGGGTCAAAAAAACCGCCTTGGGAAAATTTAGGTAAATGAGACTTGCCCTGAGAATTGGTGGTTGGGAGGGCGGATAAATTTGGTTAAAACTTTTATGTTTATCGGGGTACGAAAAAAGAGTTAGGGTATGTCGGATGACATAGAGTTTTAAACAAAAAGTGACATATAGTTTTGCACACTTTTTTTATTTTAGTTCTTTGAAAATTTGAAAAATCAAGGACATGCCTATGCCTATTCCAATGGCCATCCGCCAGA
>JAUILP010000120.1 GCA_030432875.1 Oligoflexia bacterium
TAAAAATCTTACCGTTATTAATATCGATGGTATGCCATTTATTGTGCCAACATCATCTTTGGATAGATTAGAAACCACTTAATTTCGCGCCAGCGACTAGATATTATGGATTTGCCCATCAAATAATCATATTTTCCGCCTGATCAATAATTTTTTCTTTTCCTTAAGGCATGTGCGTAGCTGAGAGAATTTAATGGGTTTGCACAAGTTTAATTGACTAGAGTGTTTCACTCCCGAACATTTGATCGGTTTTACCTTTTAAGCGGAAAAAAGAGAAAAAAATAAAATATTACACGAGTTTCTCGCCTGCTGATTTAAAAAAAACTAGGAATTCCGGTTTAAACTAATTAAGGTATTACGAGATCTCGGCCCATGCCCATTATTGCTGTGCATGGCGGGCATCTAAAGCCCTGGTTAAGATACAGTGCTTTTAACCCCCCCAATTTTATTGTTCTTGGGGAAATGTTTTAAAGTAAAATTTGAGTTGTGTGTTTACGTCATCGTCAAATTTTTGACTTAGTATTAATATGCATA
The DNA here is from genome assembly GCA_030432875.1 of Oligoflexia bacterium. GTDB lineage: Bacteria > Bdellovibrionota_B > Oligoflexia > Oligoflexales > JAGOVF01 > JAUILP01. The sequence continues at coordinate 535 of JAUILP010000120.1, forward strand.
AAAGAGAGAAAATTATGGAATTAAAACCGGTAAATCGACTTGCTCGTGACTTAGAAATTCCCGAATCCCTGTATCAGCCGCATGGTCGGTTTTTAGGTAAAATAGAACTTGATGTACTGCAAAAATTTCCACGTAAAGAAAACGGCCATTACATATTAGTGACAGCGTCCAATCCGACACCTTTTGGCGAAGGAAAAACCGTCACCTCTATAGCCTTGAGCATGGCCCTAAACCGCATAGGAAAACCTAGTTTAGTAAATTTACGGCAAAGCTCCATGGGGCCGCTTTTTGGGGTCAAAGGCGGAGGCGCTGGCGGTGGAAAATCAAGAATTGTTCCTGAAATTGAAAGCGTGCTCCACTTAACAGGCGATATTCATGCCGTTACTCAGGCCCACAACCAAATGGCTGCCATGCTCGACAATTCTCTTTTTCGTGATAACCCCATGAAAATAGATAATAAGCAAATTTCTTTTCCCCGCGTAACGGATGTGAACGACCGCTTTTTACGCAAGGCCCGATTTGGTATCGATGTAAGCGAAGGAAAATTTGCCTATGATGGCAAATTCTCGATAACCGCAGCAAGTGAGATCATGGCAATTTTGACTTTAGCGAGCGGTGAAACTAAATCTGCCATCATTGAGGACGTTAGAAAACGCCTTGGTTCCGTCGTTATGGCACTCACTTCTGACGGGACCCCCATAACCGCGAAGCAGCTTAAAGCTGATCCCGCAGCATTAGCTATCTTAAAAAATGCCTTACTTCCTAATCTCATGCAAACCTCTGAGGGAACCCCAGCACTTCTCCATGGCGGACCATTTGCCAATATCGCACACGGTTGCAGCTCTATAATCGCCGATAATATTGGCAGTAGACTGTCGCCCTTTATCGTCACGGAAGCTGGTTTTGGTGCCGATCTTGGCGCGGAAAAATTCTTTAATATCAAGTGCCGCCAATCGGGGATGTTTCCCTCTTTAGTTGTTCTGGTAACATCAGTACGCTCTATCAAATATCAAAGCGGTAACTATAAGGTCAAGCTCGGTCAACCCATGCCCAAATCGATACTCGAATCTAATCTCGAAGATTTGCAAAGAGGCAGCGACAATATCAAGAGACACCTTAAAAATCTCAAGAATTATGGCACACCTGTTCTCGTAGCAATCAATCGTTTTGAATCAGATAGTCCTGAAGAGCTGGCCTACGTAAAAAAACTGGCCCTCGAATCAGGCGCAGATGATTGTGCTATTCAGTCTTGCTTTCTGGAGGGCTCCAAAGGAGCCATTGAGCTTGCGGAAAAAGCTATTGCCCTCAGCAAACCAGGTTTAGCACCAAAATTTGTGTATCCTTTGGAAGATACTATCGAAGAAAAAGTCACAAAATTGACTAAAAATGTCTATGGTGCCTCGGGGGTCAAATATAGTGAAAAGGCTCTGGCAAAATTAAAATGGTTTACAGATCACGGCTTCAACCATTTGCCTATTTGCATGGCAAAGACACCTTTTAGCTTTAGCCATGATCCCAAACTCCTCGGAGCCCCGAGCGATTATGACTTTGTCATTGATGATTTTGATCTGAGCGCTGGTGCTGGTTTTATCGTAGCAAAAGCCGGTGGCATTATGACTATGCCGGGCCTCAATGCAGAACCTATTGCCCAGTCAATTTATATGGACGGTGATGGTGCAATTTCTGGATTAGTGTAACGTGGCGAGAATACATTAAAATTAGCTGCTAGCACCCTGTGTTAGCAGTCTTTAGCAAACAAAATCTACTGAGAAATGATTTTCCCATGTAGTGCTCTCAGGAGGAATCATGAAAAATATCGCAGTTGTGGGTGCTGGTTTTTTGGGACGTTTGGCAGCGTGGCGGCTGGTGCGGGAAGGTCATAAAGTTTCTTTATTTGACCGCTACGGCCTTGAACATATTAATGCCAGCTCCGCAGCGGGTGGTATGCTTGCCCCATTTCGCGAACTAGACATTGGTGAGATTGAAGTCTGCCAAGCAGGTCTTTTTAGCTTAGAACATTGGCCCATGATTTTAAAAAAGCTGCGTAAGCCGGTTTTTTATGCTCCCGTGGGCAGCATTGTGGTTGCGGCTCCGGGAGAAGAAAATGAACTCACCCGCTTCAAAGATAGGGTCGAGCTTAAGGTAGCGCGCGACAAGAGCTTGCCTCAAAATCCCGTACAAGCGATTTCTAAAAATGAGCTCACGGATTTGGAGCCTGCGTTAGGAGACCGCTTTGAAAAAGCTTTATATTTCCCGACCGAAGCGCATTTACATACGCAGCAGCTAATGGACTCCCTAGCAGAATCTTTTTTAGCAGAAAATGGACGATTTATTATCACCAATGATATTGTAGAAATTAGCTCCAATACGCTAAAAGTAGCGGGCGAGACGGTTACCTACGACTATGTTATCGACTCCCGGGGTTATGGGGCCAAGTCTGAGCTTCCCGAACTTCGGTCTATACGCGGCGAAGCCTTTATAGTTCGTGCCCCTGAGGTTACTTTTAATCGTTCTATACGAATGATGCATCCGAGGCACCCCATTTATGTTGTACCACGCCCTGATCAAACTTTTTTCGTTGGAGCCACGGCGATAGAAACAGATCGTGACGATGGTCCTGCTGTTCGTAGTGTCCTCAATATTTTATCCTCACTTTATTATTTGAATCCGGCGTTTGGCGAAGCTGAAATCTTGGAATGGCGGGTGGGACTTAGACCAGCTTTCCCAGATAATTTACCGCGGGTTTCGGCATTGGATAATGGCGTCATTAGACTTAATGGCATGTTCCGGCATGGACTACTTCTCAGTCCATATTTAGTGGATCAGGTGGTGGAAAAAATAGCTAAGGGGAAGTAGCAAGGATCAGTCGCACAATTTTTGCTCCTTGCACCCAGATTGATCGCAGCTTATTGGTTATTAAGGTATCCAGATACAAACGATCTCTGCATAAAAAACACGATAAAGGGTGTCACGATGGTAGAATTTTATGGCAAAACATTTCAAAGTCGCTTATTGATTGGCACCGCTAGGTATCCTTCCCCTGAAACTGTCCTAGAAACCATAAAAAGCAGTGGTGCAGAAATAGTCACGATGTCCCTACGCCGGGAAGCTCAAGGACAAGAAGCTGGCAAGCGCTTTTGGGATTTGCTTAAAGATAGTCACGTCACAATTCTTCCCAATACAGCGGGCTGTCACAGCGTAAAAGAAGCTATTACAATCGCCCATATGGCACGAGAAATCTTTAAAACCCCGTGGATTAAACTGGAAATTATCGGTGATGATCAAACCCAGCAACCCGATCCTTTTGGTCTCGTTGAAGCAACAAGAATACTCATTAGCGAAGGATTTGAGGTGTTTCCTTATACTACCGAGGATGCCATTGTGGCAGAACGACTTGTTAGCCTCGGGTGCAAAGTAATCATGCCTTGGGGCGCTCCGATTGGTAGCGGTCAAGGTATATTGGTCCCCAGAGCGATTAAACTTCTCAGACAGCGCTTCCCCGAAACAACTATCGTTCTCGATGCCGGTATTGGCAAGCCATCCCATGCTGCTCAGGCGATGGAGCTTGGCTGTGATGCCGTTTTAGTCAACACGGCACTTGCGTTAGCCCACAATCCCGTTCTTATGGGAGAAGCCTTTAAAAACGCGGTAACTGCCGGGCGCTTAGGCTTCACTGGCGGCATGATGGACGAGAGAGAAATGGCGGCACCAAGTACACCGGTTATTGGAAAACCATTTTATTTATAAATGCTTCAGCTCGTCACCAAGAAAAATTTTCACCGCTATGACAAGATCCATCAGATCCATATTTGTAGCTATGAAAGTTTTTTTGCGCAACTCCTTTAAAAAATCTGGTTCTGTTGCATTTACCTGTAATGACTATCCGCTGCAGAGAACAGTTTTTGAAATTTACCTAAAAAATACGTTTTCTTCATAAAAAACCTGTGCTATCACACTACTCGTCCTATCAATTTAGTCATTTTTTTAATTGCGACATACCGAAATATTTACCTAAAAAAGCTCCGTTTTTTTGCACAGAACCCGACCTTGGAGAAAAAATACTGCCTTAACTTAAGCATAGGCTAACGGGGTAATTACCTCAGTAAAATATTTTGACCCTTGTCAAAAAATAGGGGTGGGAGAATCTCTCGCCCCTTCTGTCCCATTCTTTCCCGCACGAATTAACTCGAGAGAGCGCCACCCTTTGCCCTCTATCCAGCTATTATTTTTAACTTTTTTCCACGATAAAGAAAATCCTAAATTTTTCGCCGCTAAAGCCGATCGAGCAGGGAATGGTAGTGATTTTTTAGGAGAATTTTTATGGATACCTTTATCAAACACAAACTTCAGATGCTTTTTAGCCTAAGTTTTTTTGTCATCCTGGGCTGCCAGGCACAAACAACCAAAGGAAAAGAGAAAGAAAAAAAGACTTCTACAGTTGAAGATAGCGCGAGCCCTACATCTTTAGCCTTGCCTGACGGAACGGGTGTAATCATTCCTGGAGGAACCCTAGAAGTAGGAACTAGCGTAAAGCTTAGAGAGGCAGCAGCCCCTTCTGAATTCAATAGCCTCGCTGATGCCGGAATTAGTAGTGCCTCGCTCGCTATCGAAGTCGGTTTAACGAACGCCTCTGGTGACGCCATAGATAGCGTTGAAACTCCAGTGCTTATCAATATCCCCGTACAAAATCTTGCCCTAACCCTTGGAACAAACTTGCTTGGCATCAGTTCTGAGCTTTGCGCGGTTTTAAAAGCACGGGACAATAGTCTCCTTTTGTGGCGCAACAGTCTTTTGACTTATGATGAAACTACGAAGAAAGTTAAATTTTTAACCAAAAAATTTGGTAAATTTCAGCTGATGTTTTGTGGAGATAAAACCGTAGCGGGCTTTGAGGAGGTTGGCGATAGCGAACTAAGCAGCGTAAGCTCTTGGGAAGATCAGAACCAAATAGATTCGTCAACGGGAACAGCTGTAACCAGTGATCTTAGCTATACGTTCACTTTGGTAAAATCTTACCTTGGCAGCAATGCCAAAGTTTGCTTAATGCTTGTGAGAACGAGTAGCAATCCACTTATACCATCAACGAGTTCCCATGATAATGGTGGTGACGTTGATATTATAATGGGTGCTACCGAAGTCACTTTATCCGAGGCGACTATAGCAAGCAAACTGAGCTTTTCCTCGAAAAACCTAGTTACCGGCGGTGGAGCCTATCTCGCAATTTTTACGCAAGACACAACCGACACTTGCTCCATTAAAGCTGGAAGTAAGGTCGAAACCACAATAGATAATGGATCCTTTAAATTTAATGAGCTCTATGCATTTTTTGTTAGCAGCGAAACCCTTAAAAAAGAGAGCAGTGGTACATTGGGCGCCACAGGTTTTGGTATGCATAAGCTTACAATAATCTCTGGGATAAATTCGCTGCCAAACGATTTGAAATCAGCGTTCTCTGCATATGCGACTTTAGGTTATACATCCACGTTAACAGCAATGGGATTTACCGAAAAAACAGCCTGTTTGAGCCTTGGCGATGGAAATAAGAGTAGTCAAGGGGGCGCGGCGATTTTTGAAAAAACGATCTCTCTGGGCGCAGACCTCATCGACGGAGAAGAATACCTCGAAATATACGCTCCGTCCGCTATTGATTCGGTAACAACAACAGATATCAGCATTGAAGTGGGGGCAGAGTGTATGAAAAATGAGAGCAGCACAAATAATTATAGTGATGTTAGCGCTGATGCGGCAAAATACCGGCTGCGTATTCCTGAGGTCGGCCCTGATGCCACAGCTTATCTTATGCCTGCACAGTTAAAAGTCACTTCGACGGTTCTTTCCACCACGAGCGACATCTGCCTTGGGCTTTACCGCTCGGACTCTTTTAGTACCTCGGGTCCAGCATCTGGTTTTGATTATGAACGGTATGACGAAGCATATAAAATAAAATTAGGGACAAGTTATAATGTTTATACTTTGCTTGATCCTGCCTATTCTAGCTCTCGGCCCTATGACGCCGTTCTTTTTAGTGCCTGTGGTTTTAATAGTGCTGATGCAGAAAGTTTTTATAATGATAGAGCTTATGATTTTGTTTTTGACTGGGCACTTTAGGGGCTACATTTCTATCCTTATAATTCCTAATGAGTGCAATTGATATTTACTGTCGACCATGACAGGGCAATGAAACATAAACTGATGAAAACATTTTATAAAGGTTATCTGTGTAGCGTATGGCAAAATGATACTATGGTTTATGAAAATTTTAGTGATAGAGCTAAATTATTTTATCATGAAAATCAGGGTAATAATAATAGGGCCCGTACTCACATCTAATTTAAACTATTGAAATCAAAACAGTTTCTCACGACAATCTTTTTTAAAAAACAAAAGGAAGCTTGAGAAACATGTTACGGATGATGCTAACCGATCAAGGATGGTCGAGGCTG
>JAUILP010000028.1 GCA_030432875.1 Oligoflexia bacterium
ACAAGTTTACCCACCTCGGTATGCCGAAATATAGAAAAACATAGAATTAGCCCCTATGGTTAAAGTCAAGCTCACCAAGAATTTGATTTGCGCAACAACACCGAAATCACCTTTTATCAATGAGAAATTATTGAGTGTTTTTCTTGTTAAGGCACAGACAAAATTTTAAAAATAAATTTTTGTGTTTTGAAGCTCTTTGGGGAGGCCAGAAATTTTTGCCGCACCTTCTTGGTCTTGGTGAGGGTTAATATAGCCTTGCTGGTATCCCTCTGACTTCATCAAGTCTGTTACCGCATTGCGTAAATGAAGCGGGACAGGCAAAGCACCATATTCTACAACTAATTGTTCAGCTCTTAAAATTGCCTGATACGCTTTATTGTCCTTTTGACACAATGCCAAATATGATGTGATATGACTGAGGACTATGCGTCCTTCCGGCATGCCAATTTTAGCAACAGCGTCAGCAGCACTGGTTGCTACTACTAGGGCTAGGGGATTTATGTTGCCGATATCCTCAGAGGCAAAAATAATCAGACGTCGCGCTATAAATTCCGGACGTTCACCGCCATCGATAATTCGGGCCAAATAATAAAGTGCCGCATCAACGTCACTGGCTCTGAGTGATTTTATAAGTGCTGAAATAAGATCATAATGATATTCACCTTGTTTATCGTGATAAATCAAAATGCTTTTGAGGAGATCTGTTACATGACTTTTGTTGATTTCTGTAATTCCTCTGGGGATATATTCGTTCGTCACAACGCTGGCCAGTGCTTCAACCAAATTGAGGGCTTTGCGGCCATCACCACCAGATGCCTGAGCCAAGCGTTCCGATAATTCGGGACTAAAGATAAGTTTTGATTGAGGAAAAACAGTTTCTAAGGCTTGGGTGATGAGCCCTGTTAAGGCCAAAATGTTTAGAGGCTTAAAACGAAAAGCAAGTCCTCGCGAGAGTAGAGCATTATTTAAAGCAAAAGAAGGATTTTCACTCGTAGCTCCGATAAACCTGACCCAGCCTTTTTCCAATGCCGGAAGCAGTATGTCCTGCTGTGATTTATTAAAGTGATGCGTTTCATCAACAAAGAGAATAGGGACAGAGCTTCCAAGTTGAAGCTGACGTTCGCCGTGGCGAATGCATTCGCGAAGTTCTTTAACTCCTGACATTACCGCTGAGATTTCCTGGATTTCGCGCTGCGTTAAACGAGAAATAATTCGTGCTAAAGTCGTTTTCCCTGTTCCCGGTGGCCCCCAAAAAAAAAGGGCGCGAAATCGGTCGTTATGCGCTAAGTGCCAAAGAGGTTTACCGGGACTCCATATGTCTTCCTGGCCAATAAGATCCTGGGGTGTCTCCGGTCTCATTTGTTCGGGGAGAGGGGGCACTTCATTAAATAAATACTTCTCATCCATCTACGTATACTTTCTAGGGAGCCTCTGGCAAAAATTTACGGAGCTGCTGAGACTTACAAAGTCTATGCGACTAAAATGAATTTTTGGGTTCATGATTACTGTGCCGCAGTGATTACAGAATTACATGCCTTAAATTTGATGGCCTCTTCTCGCTCCAACAAGCTTATCTCCCGGGCATTAAAGTCTATTCCACCAATGATACTGCCATCTACACTGCTCATGCCAAATTCTCCCTCTTCAGCTAGGGTGGTAGGACTCAAGGGTTCAGCGTAAAAAAGGGCATTTGGCTGCGTAAGTGGAGGATAGGTATATATGGGAAAGGTAGCACTGGCACTCCCGGAAATAGATCGGGCCGCCACAAAAAGCATTTTTTCGGTATCAATAGCGCAGTATTTTACCACCTGGGAAGATTGACAGCTTAGGGCTACATCTGATGCCTCCAAAGTCCCAAGGATTGCGCTAAATTCATTTTCCCCGGCGAGGCTTTTAATTTCTAAGCTTTTAAAATAAGCGCCGGATTCAGGGGCCGTAGGGATCCATATATTTTCGGTTTCAGGGTATTTTTTTACTTTAAATATTGTGACACCATCCTCGGATTTGACCTCTGGCCCTGAGCCGCTTAACCAAAGGGTGCCACTCTGATTTGGCTGGTCTAATTCAAGGATAACCGCGAATTGCCCTCTCCTCATGCCACTAACATCAGGACTACTCAGGCATACCAAGGCATGAGTAAGTGATATATTATGTGAAAACCGCTGGGTTTCAAGCTTTGGCTCTTCAAAATCTAAGTCATCATCAGCGGGAGGTAGACTCTTGTCATTACTGAGATGCCGACACGCTCCCAAAACGAGCAGAAACAATAATATGCTATGAAATCTGTTTGTTACGCTAGAAAACATCATAATCACCCTTTTTATCTTTGTTTAAAGATACTATAGTAATTAGCATACCTAACTTTTTTTTGCAGCAAATTGTCCTATAAAGTATCCGCTTCCTTGAGAAAGCTAAGGGCAAAAAACAGCAGCAAAGGGCGAAAATGGACGTACATATTTTTGGTGGAACGCACGGTAATGAGTCAAATGGGGTGTGGTTAGCAAATCACTATCAAAAATTCCCGCATTTAGGGGCGCGGCAGGGACTAAATGTTTTTAGCCATTTGGCAAACCCTTTAGCCATTGAAAAAAGACAGCGTTACTGCGACATCGATTTAAATAGAAGTTTTAATAATGGCGACCTAAAAGCTGATTGTTATGAAGCTCAGTGTGCCAAAAATATCTTAGCCCACTTCAGTAAAGAAGATTTATTTGCTATTGATTTGCACACCAGTACAGCGCAAATGGGTATCACTCTCATTATTGCACACACAGATCCTTTTGTGGCTCGCCTTGCTTTTCTTGCCCAAAAAAAAATAAAAAGGATTCGGATTCTTTTCAACGATCAATTTGATACCGCTGCTAACTTACTCATTTGCGCCGCACCGAGAGGGCTTATCATTGAGGTCGGGGGTGTTGGGCAAAATATTCTTAATGCAAATATCATCAAAGACTTAAACCTTACCCTAAGCACCTTGCTGGACTGTTTAGAAGAGCTTGCCGCCACCAAAAACTGGCAGAGCAATTTTTCGTTATCTGGTTTTAAAGAACTCTACCCGGTCGCTTACCCCAAAGACTCAGCAGGAAAGCAAAACGCTTTAATTCATCCAAGAATTTTAGGTCGGGACTATCTTGAGCTAAAACCCAAAGAGCCTATTTTTATCGACGAAAATTTTAAAGATATTGAGGCCGAGCGGGATCAAGTTTATTTCCCTGTATTCATTAATGAAGCGGCATATTATGAAAAAGACATTGCGATGGTGCTTACGGGTAAAATTGAGAAATCATATTTTTAAAAATTTTTACTCATAGGTCCCATTATTCCCGTGACAATCTTGGCAGCTACTAAGACCGTCTTCAGCAATTCGGGAGTGAATGCTATTTAAGTCAACATCAAGGCTCAAAATCAGATCCACCTGGTGGATATTTTGTACGTTATGGCATTGGAAACAATTTTTTTTGCCATAACCATGAGGATGATTTGACGGGTTTGTTAAAAGAGATTGGTCCTCAGCATAGATATCACCGTAGTTTTCGTATTTTTTTTCATTTATTCTGGTTTCATCCTGACAGCTTATTGCGGCCAAGCTAAGCGATAAACATAAAAAAGATCCGGCAACATGTTGAAGCAAATTCAAATTCATGGTCGCACTCCCTGGCTATGACAGTCAGCACAAAAATTTACTTTGTGACAGGTTGCGCAGCTTTTGCTGTTGGCTTTAGCTTCGATGCTATGGAAATAACGAAAGCTCCGCGGATGCATATTTGCTTGAATCGTTTCACGACTTTGATGGCAACTGGCACAATCTTGTTTCTGGTGACAAACAAGACAGGACTCAGGATTATTAGTGGCGGAGAGTTTGTGGGTTTGCTGCCAAAGGTTAGGCAAATGATCTTGAGGAGGCTGAATTTGGGTATGACAGGTTAGACAGCGGCTATTAAGCGTAATTTCCCCGGTATTTCCGACGTGACATTTATGGCACGAGGATTTGATGGTTGTTTCATCAAGGGCCCCCCAAACGTTGGTGCTTTTTGTCCCTAACGAAGTTTTCAGATTTTCATCTTTAGACATCTTGTGACACTCTAAACAAGTGATCTGATTACTTTTAAAAACGTCTTTATGGCGGTCATGAATAAAGATCTTTCTGATATCGCGGACGTCATTTTTCATCGCATCTTCGGATGCTTTGGCCAATTTGGGCTCACCAGCTGCAAAGAGAGCTGTTCCTAAGCTGCTCATGGTAAAGACCACTATAATAAAGTGAAAGATTTTATTCATCATATGGGATCCAAATAGCCTAAAATGATTAAAAAGGACATGTCAAGACGCGCATCAAGATTTGATTCTCCCAAAATACTTAGCTTTGCTGACAAGTCATCACTAATTTTATGTTTTGTTGCGAGTTCAACAGCGTGAACAACACCGGATATATTATTAGCTTTGTCGAGGCTATCGAGTTCGTACTTCAGTTGCCAGTTGAGCCACTGGCGTTTTTTGGCAAAGGTCAAAGCCGCATATTTCAAGTTTTCTTTGCTTTGCATGATGGTTCCCATTTGTAGTGAAACATCAGCGTGCGTACCTACTTGCGTAAAATCAGCCCACCAAAAATCTGATAGATAATAGACATCTCCCGTCCCGCTCACTGAAGACTGAAGAACCTGCAGCCCCATCTGTTTTTTAGGTAAAAAGCACTTTAAGTAAGTTTGCTTAGCCAATCCTCTAACCAAATAATTGAAAAGCTCTTCCCGGCGCTCATAAATTGTGGAAACAGACTTAACGTATCGGTAGCCAGCCTGACCAACCAGAGCATCATCAGCAAAGCTATGACTGATACCGATCTCACCATGTTCCAGCTTTTGTTCTTCAGTGGAAGCCTCTAGGTCATAGAATACATAGTGAAAAGGACTTTCATCAAAATGACGGGTAAATCTTTGATTGTAAAAATAGATAGGTAGGCCATTTCTGGGGTGTTTTGCCTGTAAAGCATTGATGATGGTATTTCCACTGCCATTATAGCGAAGGACCAGCCCCCCCCAAGGCACCTCTTCATTGGTAATTAAGGCTTCTTCAGGGCTGTGCAGTGTGCCGAAGACAGGAATTACATGCCATTTAGGGCTTGGCTTTAAGGTAACCTTGATCCCATCGACAAGTGAATATTGGCTGATATCTGTAAAGACAAACCGTCCAGCCGCTACACTGACTTTGCCACCTGCATATTGGTTGGACTGCACTTCTGCTTGGTGTAGATACCATAGATGGGGATTATCTGTGGAACTTTCACTTCGCGCATCAAACTCAAAGTCAAGAACGGCACTGTCAAAAAGTTCATGTCCATAGACGCCGACACTGCCCTCTAGATAAAGGGGATTATAGCGTTTTACCGGAGAACTACTTGACCTAACTTGTCCGCCTAGGGAAAGAGAACTGCTATTTTGAACGCCAAAGCCATTAGAAGCACTAAGAGCTGTGCAGGCACAGATTATAAAGCCTAAGATAACATTTTTGTATGATATCAATTTTTTTCTACTCATGGACTATCATCCGATGTTGCAGGGGTTTCATCATGAGAAATAAATCCTGCGACATGACACAACAGGCAATTTTGGTTATGCATATGAGGACCATTCTCACTTATTGCCGCGTTATGGCACTGTTCACAATTCTCTGTAGTGGCCATAAAACTATGCGCTCGGTTTAATGAAGTGCCATGACAGTCACGGCAGTTAATTTTTCCTTCCGGTGGAATTTCTCTAGCAAACAGGTGTTGTTTGGTTATGCGAACATCACCCCTTTTTTCATCTTCTACAGGAATATTCCATTTGACTTTTTTATAGGGTAGTCTATTTTCCGCTTTCAAATGAACTTTATGTAAAAGGGAACCATTAATTTTGGTGACAGCCTTTATTTCTTCGTCTCCTAAGGGACCGACAATTGCACCAATATGAGGCTCAACATTCTGATCATGGCATGACTGACAGATATGGTCATTAACGGTGGGGAAGTCATGGAGTTTTCCTTCATGCTTATAAAAAGGAGACATGAGGAGAACAAGGCTTTTGGCATTGTCATAAAGGCTTTGATGGTGGCAGTCATGGCAGGTCGTATTGCTGGGGTTATGGATGCTATGTTCCCAGGCCTCATTGGCATAATCGTGAACATGGCAGGCATCACAAAAATCTGCATCAGCAACGACCCAGTCATTCATTTTTTTACCGCCGTATCCACCAACTGCAAAAAAGACGGCAAGGAGAACAAAAGCTCCTAGCGTCGATAGACCAGCCTTTTCCAAAAACTTGGCAATTAATGAGGTAACAAATTTAAGCATAAAACCACTCCGAATCGAGCACTACATAATGCCACCAGAAGGAACCACGTACACAATAAAAAGAATATTAAAGACGGCCATGAATCCCATAAAAGTCGCGAGAAAGATAAATAAGAGCAAGAAAAAGGTTCTTTCGGCTATTTTCATTTTCTATACCTCTTCGTATGGAAATACTTATAACGTGTCAAACCTTCATCACCATGGCACTTACTGCAAAATGGATCCATGTCTTCATAATTTCTCAGCATCATTTCATTTTTATCTTTACCTAGGTGTGGATCATGACAGCTCAGGCAGGTGAGATAGCCGATCTTATCTTTGTCTGTGTAGGGTTTGAAGTCCTGGTTAAGAAGACTTACGTTTTTAGCCCCCTCTTTGGTATTATTAAAAATCAAATTACCTGGATGAGAAAAATAGCGTTTTTCTTTGTCTTTGTTATCTACGTGACACGCTAGACATAAAGAAGAGGCCATGTCTTTTTTGCTTGCCCCTTCAGCAAACAGTTTTACTTCCTTGAGCAGCTTTTCGGAATGTTCATTCTCATGCATTTGGTGGCAAAGCGTACAGTCATTGTCTTTTCCCAGGTGGTTATCAATATTTTTGATATCCTGGGTAAACAGTTCTTCAGTCAATTTCGCATGAACACCACGATGCCCAGAGTTTTTGACGCCTTTTTGTTTTTCATGACAGGATTCACAGCTCGCTTTTTTGACTTTTTTTGTAGGAGTTTCGCTATTATTATCTGTTTCAGCTATCGAGTTATGGCTCTTAGATGAATCGCTATGTATACTATGGCAGCTGAGGCACTGGGGTTTTTGTGGCTCATTTTTGGCTTCGAGACCTGTACTTATGGGATGGCCGAGAGTGGTTGACATTTTATTCTGATGGCAACCAGAACAGAGTTCATTAGTCTTTTCTCTAAAGAGTCCTTCATTAGCATCAACGGGATTATGGATATTGTGACAGCTTACGCACGAGATTTCAGTGGAAGAACTTACCCCTGATATGATCATTTGGCTGAGGATGGTTTTATTAGTAACTTCACCTTCTACTGGGTGACCTTTACTTGGGTCCATTACCATTTGCTCATGGCAGGCCTTGCAAATCGTGTCCTTGCCGGTTAGGGGAGCCTTTAAAAATTTGTTCTCTGCTGTTCGCGCATGATGGCTATGGCAGCTAGTACAGGTGAGCATCCCATCTTTAGGAGGAAACTTTTTTGATATTTTTTCTTCTAAGGCTTTATCAACCCTAAAGTGATGCTGGGTTTTGTCACTTTGAAAGACAAATAAAGAGTTAACAATAGAGCCATCGTGGCATTGTGCGCAAGGGGCATGAATTCCGGGTTCGGTTAAACTATTGTCTTTAAGTAAGTTTTTTGTCTCGATATCGATAGGCTTAGAATTGGCAAAATCAGTTTCAAAGGCAACCAATTCTCCCGTTAAAGCGTCAACAATCAGAAGAGTATTATTTTTATCGAGCCAAGCAAGGCTTGAAGGATGCTTAATATGCAAAATTTCATTAGAATTGGTATCGCCCAAAAGCAGTGGGGACTTGAGGTCATCTGGGTTAATGGCTTGAATGGTGCCAGTGAGTGAATCGGAAACCAAAACGACATTTGGCGTCTTTACCCAAGCGACTCCTTTGGGAAAAATAACCTGTCCTGGTCGCAAACCAAATGTTGCGAGTTGTTTTATGGAGACTTTACCATCCTGAAGGGAAAGTAGGCTTAGTTTTGAAGCTAAGGTTTGGATAATATAAAATTGGTTATCGATTTCTGACAACAGGGCTTGGCTTGGTTTTACCGGAAGATCTTCTTTCTCAATAGTAAAATTGACGAGGGGACCAACCAAATTGGCAGGAAATTTGAGAAAATTTTCTGAATCTGGTGCCCAAACAAAAAGCTCTCCAAGACCATTAAAACTAATAACATTGATAGCAAAGTCTTTAGGAATTTCCGGCATAGCGAGCAGTCTACCCGAAACCATTTTTGGTTGAATTTCAGTCATGACAAAAACAGCTAACTTATGTTTTCCTTTTTCCCCAAAAACAATAGCGAGACGGTCTCCAAATATGTCAAAGTCAAAAAATTCGGCCCCATCTTTGCTGTACTCTTGATTTTCGCCATTGACAGAAATTTTTCGTCCTTCTTGATTTAGCCAGGCTCCAAGGGAAAACCGCGCTGTGGGGAAAAAGCCTCCCTCTCGCTTATACTCCAAACGGACGAGGTCACCCATGTACCCATCTAAAAGCCAGATATCATTGCCTTTTACTTTGACTTTAGTAGGTTTATGGCGGCTGGCTTCAAACGTAAAGGCGCCAGATTTATGGGCATTTACAATTCGTGGTTCTGCATTTGCATAACTGGCCATTATTATTATAAAGATTATATTTGATAGAATTAATTTCATGTTTTTATTAAAACTTTAAAAAAAATATTTTATTTTTATAAGAAAAGGTGTACAACATGGTAGATTATCTTTCTCCCTAACCCTTAATTTAACCTAAGGTAAAAATTATGTCTTTATTTGATCTAACAGGAACCGAAAAAAATATAAAGAAAATTTTGCTTATTTCGTTAATTAATTTTTTGGGCGGGGCATCTTGCACAATAAAAAAATCTGCAGATACGAAAGATGATCCTTCCGCAGAAGCTCAAAAAACCGTTATTGTGAAAGGCAAGGCGTCTGTAGTTGTCCCTTTTCCCCATCCGCAAAATTTTAAAAATATCGAAGAGCATGGTGTGTTTGCTATAACGAATGGTCGAGAAAGTTGCAAAAACTGTCATGGCGTAGATGGTGATGAAACCGGAGGGAGTTCTCAAGTTTCTTGCAATAGTTGCCATGCCACCTACCCTCATGACCGGAGCATCATCGGAAATCATAGTGTTTTGTATGCTGGGGATAGTGAGAACAGCTGTACTAATTGTCACGAAAGCGAAGTTAACAGCTCAATTTCCGGGCAATCGGGCGTACCTCCGAAATGTAATGCTTGTCATGAAACTTGGCCTCATCTCGCCGGTTGGCTTGATGATAGCTCCCTTGAGTTCCATGGCGTGGCAAGCTTGAGATCAGGAAATAACGCCTGCCTTAATTGTCATGAAAATACGCTTGAAACGAGCACAACAAGCACAGCAAGTCGCTTAGTTACAGAGAATAAGGGCAAATGTGTCAGCTGCCATGAAAACTATCCTCACCAAAAAGATTTCGTTAGCGGTCATGGTGAATTTCTATTTAATTCTAATGATGGCCCTGTAGCAACTATTGAGACCTGTCTAACCTGCCATAAAGAAGATTTTGGTTCTGGCAGCGAAGTACGCACGCAGGTACCGACTTGTAATAGTTGTCATACGATGTATCCCCATCCTAAAAACTTTACAGCGCCAGGAACGCAAGATTTTCACGGTGAATTGGCTAAAGGTTCTCAGAGTAGCGCCTGTCTTATTTGCCATAAAAAAGATGAGAATCAAACAGTGGCAAATACCAATGCGGTAGCTAATCAAACTCAGCACTCCCGTATCACGGCAAGCAGTGCACCTACATGTTCAGCCTGCCATAATAACTATCCCCACGCGGAAACCTGGTTAAAAACAGGAGAGCATGGAGCCGAGTGGCTGAAGGATAAAACAACCTGCCTTCAGTGTCATACAAGTTCTACGGAAAATGGCGTTGAAGGATTTTGCCAAAATTGCCATAATTATCCGCATCCAAAAGATTTTATATTAACAACACGTCATCCCATGTTTGAGTTTAATCATACTCTTGAAGAAGGCCAGTGCCTCCTTTGTCACAATGAGAGTAAAGAAAAAGCTGTAGGGATTCCTTCTTGCAATACCTGCCATGAGAAATCAACGCAGCGTTAGGATGATTTGTGCTGGTTGAAGTTGCTAAAAACAGAGGTCAGCTCGCACCGGCAAATGATCTGAGGGATATATCCATTCGTTTTTTAATTTATACTGGGTATCAATAACGCGATATGTGAGTACCTCAGCGGTATTATGGCTTAAAATATGGTCAATTTGACTGTTAGTTCCGACTAAACTCAACCAGTTGGTCAGAGAAGTTTTTTGGCTGTTGCTATAGGGTGGGGTTATGCTCATGGGCATCGTATCGAGAAATTCTGAATCATTTAAAAATACACTAAAGGCGTCTGACCGAATATTCATATTGAAGTCACCAACAAGAATGGTAAATTCTTGGGGATGGGTGTCCACAAAATTTTTGATTACCTGTAACCCATTCTTTCTCGCGAGTGGACTTTGGTGATCTAAGTGAGTATTTATAAAAAGCATCACCTTTGATGAAATGATATCCTCTAGTGTAATCCAAGTAGCAATACGGTTTAACTGAGTGCCCCAAGGAAATTCCTCGCCGGGGGGATTCGGAGCATTAGGATTTGGTGAAAGCCAAAAAGTACCATGATCAAGAGGCCGAAATTTTTCTGTCCTGAAAAATATAGGTGCCATTTCTCCTTTCCGTTCGCCATCATCCCTTCCTGTCGCAATATAGCCGTACTGAGGAAGTGCCAAAGAAAGAGCCTTAAGCTGATGGTCTAAGACTTCCTGTAAGCCAAAGATATCCAGATTTTGCTCCTCTAGGGTTTTAATCACGAGATGTTTTCTATGAGGCCAGGCAAATCTCCCGTCGAGGTTTGTATCAAAGCGAATATTATATGTCATAGTGGAAAAGCAGAAACTCGAGGGACGGGCATAAATATCTAGCCCTATAAATAAGCAAAATCCCATAAGACCGGCAAAAAAACTATTAAAATATTTCACGCGTTACTCCATGTGATTGGGGTGGAGATTTTCTAAATCTTTTTATAAATTAACCCTTTGCGTCGCAGTATTTTTTCCATTTCTACCGCTAAAAAAACAATTGTTGACGCGGCTAAGCAAACTGATAACTCAAAAAAAGACAAGGGACCAGTTCTGAAAATATCGTTGCAGAGTGGAACATAAAGAAGCAGCATCTGCAATAAAAAAGTAAGCAAGACAGCACCAAGGAGAGGCAAATTTGAAAAAAGACCCTGCGAAAATAATGACCTCTGCTCCGACCTCACGGCTAAAGCGTGTCCCATTTGCGAAAGAGTTAACACTGTAAAAACCATACTTTGCCAATTTTCTCTGCCAGAATGATAGGCCCAGGCCATAAGTCCTAAGTTAATGATTCCCATGAGGAGGCCAACCCACAAGGTATGCTGCCATATACCATCTGCAAAAATACTTTGGCTTGGTGGGCGAGGGGGACGGTTCATAATGTCTCTTTCCGCAGGCTCTGCGGCAAGCGCAATTCCGGGAAGACCGTCTGTTACCAGGTTGACCCAAAGTATGTGCAAAGGGAGTAGGGGGATGGGTAGTCCAAAAAATGGTGCTAAAAAAATAGTCCAGATTTCTCCCGCATTGCTGGTAAGTGTATATTTGACAAATTTACGGATGTTATCGAAAATTCTTCGTCCTTCCCGTGCCGCTTTGACAATCGTCGCAAAATTATCATCGAGTAGTACCATTTGCGCTGCTTCACGAGCGACATCCGTACCCATTTTTCCCATGGCGATACCGATATGGGCCTGTTTCAATGCCGGGGCATCGTTGATGCCATCGCCTGTCATAGCGACGAATTCACCTAGTTCTTTGAGCGTCTTTACAATGTCCATTTTTTGTTCTGGGGTGACTCGCGCATAAACCCGGATGTCTTTTATTTTTTGCCGAAACTCATCAGAAGGCATTTTTTTTATGTCATTTCCCGTGATGACAGCGCCTAATTTTTGCCCGCTAGGATCAGCAGAGATAATACCTAATTTTTTGGCAATTGCCATACCAGTCGCGGGATGATCTCCAGTTATCATGACGACATGAATAGATGCACGGTGACATAGAGAAATCGCTTCTGCTGCTTCCTCTCTTGGGGGATCGATGAGACCAACAAAACCGATAAACTCAAGATCAGACTCAAGTTTTTGATCATCAAACGTTGCAGATATTTCCATCTCTTTGCTGGCAACCGCGAGAACGCGCAAACCTTCAGAAGCCATGGTTAGCGCTAGCGCTACGTTTTTTGGCTCTTCTATAAGAGCTGATGGCTGGGAATGGGGTGAGATTTGCCGCGTACAGCGAGAAATAACGGCCTCAGGTGAGCCTTTGGTGACGACTAGCATACGCGTATCACTGAGTTTATGCACAGTGGTCATGCAGGCACGCTCAGAGGAGAATGGGACTTCATAAATTCTTGACCATTTTTTGTCGTATTCGGTTTTGATTATATTTATTTTGGCGGCAGCTACCAAAAATGCTGACTCTGTAGGATCACCTTGAAAAGTACCTTCGGCAGCTATCTTTGCGTCATTATTAAGTACCAGTGCTTCAAATAAACGGAGTCGCTTTGGGTGTTCATTTGATGGCACAGGTATGGTTGCTTTGTACCAATGCGAACCCAAACTGAAGCTCTCTACGTGCATTTTGTTTTGCGTGAGAGTCCCAGTTTTATCGGTGCAAATATATGTGACGGAACCTAAGGTTTCCACCGCGGGTAGTCGGCGTATCAGAGCATTTTGCTTTGCCATGCGGCGTGCCCCTACCGCTAATAGCACGGTGACGATTGCTGGTAATGCCTCTGGAATTGCCGCAACTGCCAAACTTAAGGCCGTCATAAACATGAGAAGCGGTGGGACACCTCGCAAAACACCAATGCCAAATATTATCGTGCTTAGCGCTAAGATGATTAGAGCCAATTTTTTGCCGAAGCGGGCTAAGCGCTGCTGTAGTGGTGTGTCGCGGGAGGCGCTTTTTTCTAGCAATTTTGCAATGCGCCCTAGTTCCGTGCCCATCCCCGTCGCGACAACAAATCCCCTGGCCCTACCTGCTGTAGCTAGGGTGCCTTTGTAGGCCATATTGAGCCGATCTGCTAAATCAAGCTCTGTGTTAGCTAAGGAATCCATAGTTTTTTCGACAGGAACGGATTCACCTGTTAGCGCTGATTCGTCAATAAAAAGTTGATTGACTTCTACGAGGCGAATATCTGCGGGAATAAGGTTACCTGCCTCAAGCGCGAGTAAATCACCGCTGACTAATTCGCTGCTTAATACAGTCTTCCAAGTCCCGTCTCGACAAACATAGGATTGTTGCGTAGACATCGCATTAAGAGAAGCCATGGCGCGATCTGCACGGTACTCCTGTACAAAACCTAAAATAGCATTAAGAACGACAATAACTGAGATAGCGATTGCATCTTTGGGTTCTCCTAAAAACTCGGCAAAAAAAGCGGAAATAATCAAAATTCTGATCATGAAGTCAGAAAACTGATCTAATAAAATACGCAGGGGACTACGGACTTTGGCATCCGATAGGATATTTCTTCCTTGGATTTCCCTGCGATGTAGGTAGTCCTGATGAGTAATCCCTAGAGTTAAATGAGAACCAAGCTTTGCCGCCGTTTCTGAACTGCTGAGTGTATGCCATTGGGGAATATTTATGGGTTTAGATTTTGGGCTTTGACTCTTTTTTTTAAAACCAGATTGATGCATGAGGGGAATCCTAACTTATTTTCTCGCAAACATTGATGGCTGAGAACTCATCGTGTTTACCCATAACTCTTGCTTATGAATAACATATCTAAAATTTTTCCACAGGGTATCTTTAGTTTCAGGAAAACTAAATCTAGGAGAACTATTATAATCCCAAGCCAAGCTTCGCTCATAATAATCATCTCAAAAAATAAATTTGTTTAACAGTCTGTAAATATAGATTAAAAAATATTAAAATATAATTATCCCACTAAAAATTCAAAATAACCTCAAGTATGGCAGAAACATTCCGAATTACTAGCTGCATATGAACTGTTTTGAGTTTAGGAGTGATAAAAATGCAAACCAGAATTCCTTTTTTTTTCTTCCTGACATCCCTCTTTTTTGGTGCTTCTTCTTGTGAAAAGGGCAAGGGAGCCCACATGGCTTTGAGCTCAAGTGAGGCCGATCAAGTGACTTCTTTTTTTGTGGGGTCAGAAAATGGAAAAATCAATAAAAGTATTCGGCTGACCCAAGACGGCACATTTTTGCATATTAAAAAATGGAAAACCGATGATGGTATCATCAAACTTAAAAAATCTTCGTTTGCTTGGATTAGCGAGACAACATTGAATGATAAAAAACCTGAGGATATTTTAGCATCATATTGGCTTCATGTTTATGGCGAACAAGGTTCATCTGACTATATCGTCTATCTGCCAAATGAGCTCATTATGACGTTACCATTACATCATGTTTCTCAAAAGGCTCCCCTGTGGTTGGGCATATTTACCAATGATGAAAATGGGGACAAAAAAGAGCGTTTTTATCCATTTATGCAAAAAAATGACCTATATTCAGTTGACTTCAGTTTGCTGGAACGTGATGCCAAGTGGTTGATTTTTTCTTCTGTTGAGGATCCTCGCAAAAATCTTTTTCCTTTGCCTACAGAAACAGCATCTGCCGAAGAAATGCCTTTAAGCTCCCATGAAGGGGAGACTATAGTAGAGGGGGGGGACAACTCTGTTTTTGCTCAGGGCTTTTCCAAAAAAATTCTGTCTTATGCACAGTGGGAAGTTTTTCCTTTATTTTTTATTCCAGGATATCGACTTTTAGATAATGCGGAAATCTTATCCTGGAAAACCCCATTAGCAAAAAAAATAAGCATTCTTCCGGAAAATCAGGAACTCACCGCAAAAGTCCAAGAATATTCTTTGCTCGAATCCTGTAATTATCTAGCGTGTTTTTCGGGAGCAAGTCACATAGAAGTTGAAAAGACGTCCTATGCACACTAAATCAACAAAATTGAGAGGCGCAATCGGTACGAAAACATCCAGATTTTATCGACTTGGTGGTACATGTAGCCCAGTAAGCAGTTCCGGGCGCTTTTCCTGCCTGGAGCGTGTTAATGTTTCTGAGACGGAGTCATAAGAAATGAATTTAGCAACCCACACTTTAAAAAATGGTCAAGTCTTAACGATTATTCAACCAGGTGCAGAGTACGCCGCGGAGATTGTCGCTCACGTCAATCAAGTCATAGGAGAAAGCGATCATCTGGCTATGGGAGCGGGTGAGTTTGGCATGTCGGTCGAAGATGAGGCTATCTTTTTAAATAAAATGAAGGAGACAGGTTTAAACCTCTTTATTGCTGGAATAGTGGATGGAAAAATAGTGTCGGTTTCTAATATAGTTCGTAGTCCTCGCCCTCGCATTAAACACGTTGCCGATTTTGGAATATCTGTGCAAAAAAAATATTGGGGACTTGGCGTCTGCAAAGCCATGATGAGCACTTTGATCGCTTGGTCTCAGGAGAATAGCGTGCGAAAAATTAATTTGAAAGTTAAAACGGATAATATAAGAGCCATTGAAATTTATGAAAAGGCCGGATTCAAGCTCGAAGGCGTTCATCCTAGAGAAATGTTGATTAATGGGAAATTTCATGATGAGTTGTCGATGGGTCTGCTGTTGGATGAAAAAATAGATGGCTAAAAGTGTGATGTGGTATTGGGCCACGCGCAATATATTCATTTAACTTTGAGGAGAGAAGAACAACTTATTGGTTTAGGTTATCAAGGTGATCCGATCCATATCAACCTCACTCAGGCAAGGGACATTGAAGAAAAAGATTCCTCTGGAAGCTTTCAAACTCGGTAAGGAAATTAAAATACTAAATTATTAGGGTGCGCTAAGAGCTTGATGATCTTACCCGACAAATGCCGGAAGGGCTTAATCTGTGTTGTTTAAAATTTAGCTTTAGCCAATGCTGACAAAGCGGCTCCTATGATGCCTGCATTATTTTGAAAGTGTGCTGGATAAACAGGAACGCGCGTTTTTAAGTAAGGCTTAAAGTTTTCAAACTCCTTACTCACAGCACCGCCAAGTATAAAAATTTCTGGCCATAATAAGCGCTCAATTTCACTAAGAACGGTATTGACTCTCGCAATCCAGTTTGGCCAAGTCAAGTTCTCTTGTGTGCGTGCGCGGGCTGAAGCGAAACTTTCCGCCTCCCTGCCATTTACCATGAGGTGCCCTAATTCCGTATTGGGGTGCAAATTTTTTCCCCGAAATAGGGCAGACCCAATACCTGTACCAAAGGTGAGCAGCAGACAAGTCGTTTCAGGGGTCAATAATTCCCGCACGTCACCCCAGTGGATTTCCGCTATCCCTGCGGCGTCAGCATCATTAATGACAGATACAGGGCAGCTCGTAAGATCACTAAAAAATGCCGCAGCATCGATACCAAGCCACGCTTTGTCCACATTTGCCGCTGTGCGAATAACACCATTTTGAACGACTCCGGGAAATGTACAGCCAATTTCTTGGTTAACCCAAGAAAATTTATTTTGAATATCTTTTAAACTTTGGCTAATGGCATCAGGATGAGCGCCGACAGGGGTCTTCACCTGCAAGGAATCACCACAAACTGTTTTTTGGTCAGTGTCTACGATGGCAGCCTTAATGGAGCTGCCGCCGATATCAATGCCTAATATTTTTTGGGGCATAGGAGCCTACGCAAAAATTCTATGATATTAATAAGCATTTTGCAGGTACTGCAAAACCATGCGGTGGGTGTTGAAATAACTCCCATTGATGGAAATACATTGTTTCATGATTTCGGCCCAAGCCTGGGGCTTTTCATAATAAAGTGGAATAATCTTCTCCGTAAGTTTTTGACACAAGCTTTGGGCTGCGCGTTGCCGATTTTGTTCGGTATCAGATCCTTGCACCATGGCATCGGCATTGTCTTCTATCTCCCAGCCCGTTACGCCTTCGACCCATCCCTCGATCCACCAGCCATCTAAGGTACTTAAGCTGGGTACGCCGTTGAGAGCTGATTTCATTCCACTGGTGCCCGAAGCTTCCAAAGGTTTTAAAGGATTATTTAGCCAAAGATCAACACCAGCACAAATGAGTTTCCCCAAATCCATATTATAATTTTCAAGAAACACCATATTAATACCTGATTTATCGAGTTCCTGTGCATATTGGTGGAGGGACGCAATCAGGTTTTTCCCTCCGGTATCTTTTGGATGTGCTTTACCTGCAAATATGAGTTGAATGGGGCCTGTATTTTTTGCTACCGCTTTTAGCGCATCTAAATCCTCAAAAATAAGCCCTGTTCGTTTATATGGTGTTGCGCGACGGGCGAAACCCACCGTAAAAACATCCGGACTGAGTTTTTTACCATTGTGATCTAAAACCAATTTTAAGAGCTGCTGTTTTGTCTCGCGGTGAGCCGCTACAATTTTGTTTGCCTCTACATCAAAAATATTGCGAAGCTCAAAATTATCCTGCTGCCATCCCGGAATTTCTTGATCAAATAATCGACCCATACTATCTGAAACCCAGCGCGAACAATGAACGCCGTTAGTGATACCTTTGACGCTAGGGTTACTTAAAAGTGAGCGCGATACCTCAGCATGACGCTTAGATACGCCATTTATATAATTCGATAGATTCATTGCGACATGGCTCATATTCATGATACCTGCGCTGATGCCATGAGTACGTTCAAGCCATTTGACGGACGAGTCGCCAAGAATCTCTTGGGCTAGTGAAATGGGGAAACAGTCGTGGCCTGCAGGAATCGGAGTATGCGTGGTAAATAAACAACGTTTTTTAACCCAAGATACGTCATCTTCTGTAAAATCACTACGGCCAGATGCTTTCGTTTTTAGTTTAAGAAGCTCCAAAGTTAGAAGCGCCGCATGACCTTCATTCATGTGATACCGGCTTACTGTATGCGCTCCTTTGACGTCCTCTTTAAGGTTTTCTGGTTGATAGCCAAGTTCACAAAGCATTCGTACGCCACCAATGCCAAGAAGTGTTTCCTGGCATAGGCGGTACCTCTCATCACCACCATAAAGAGTGCCGGAAAGCGAACGATCATAAGGATTGTTACCCTCTATATCGGTATCTAAAAAAATGATAGGGACGACATGGCCCCCAACACCTTTGATATCATAACGGTAAGCTTGCACGGAAACTTCGCGTCCTTCGATCGTCACTTTTGCCGTTGCATTGAGTTTTTGACAAAACTCTTCAGGATACCATGCCACGGGAGATTCTATTTGTTCTCCTTGCTCATTGATACTCTGCTTAAAATACCCATTGCGGTAAAGAAGGCTCACAACGACCATCGGACAGCTAAGGTCTGCGGCTGACTGGACGGTATCGCCCGCTAGAACGCCAAGTCCACCACTGTATGTCGGTATCTGAGTATTGATGCCAATCTCCATGGAAAAGTATGCAATATACTCAGAAGATGACCGTAAATTTTTTAACTGCTGTGCTGTCATACTCTCCCCTTAATTTTAAACAAAGTCTCAAATTAATTTACGCTTTTGTATCCTACCACCACATTTCTACCTGGGCTCCTGTGCTCCATCCCGAGCGTTTATCTTGGTAAGGAGAATTTTGTGCCACGAGTCCCTTACTGTTGTCATCCCAGGTGGCTTGGGTATAAAAGAGACGTATTTGCGGTTTTCCGTAGGCCCAAAAATCACGGCTAGCCGTCACCTGAGGTGCAATGGTAAATTTCTGAAAACGCGAATCGACAAACTCCCAGTCGCCGTTATCCGCTTTATGAGCTAAGGCATTATGAACTTTGGACATACCATATTCTAAGGCGATGCCTAATGTATCTGAAAAATGGTACACAGGGCGAATGCCTGTGGTGATTTCATTTTTAACAGGAGCTTTTTGAGTTGTCCCATCATTGAACAAGAGTTGGGAACCACCAAAATTTAGCGCTTGATACATCAGGATAAAGCCCAAGGATAAATCGGATATGGGGTTGATAATGAGTTCATCGGAAACTCTCAAAGTAGAAGACTTCTCCAAATTTTTCTGGGATTCTTCGTCGCCACGCATGATGTTTTGCGTACCATACCCCCCATATTGAGAGAGAAGGCTTTCGCCAAATGCTTGGGTACTGCCAACTACTCCGGTACTTGATTTTGCTCCAAATAATCCTTTGCCGTATTGGATGGCAAGCATGTTTTTGCCATTAAATAGATCTTCTTGTTCATGCACCAGGCCCATTTGCCATCCACTCAGGCTTTGCCAACGGACTTCTCCCGAAGCACTGCCACGCTCACTGGCTTTTCCCACGATGAGAATGGTTTCCAGTTTACCGTCACCAGGGGTATGAATATCAGAAAGACGTAAATCGTAATTTGTTTGGACTGCTCCATCCTGCTCTTTCGGATTTGCTTGACTATAAGGCACCATGCGCATGACTGCAAAGTGAGTTTTAGCAAAGCCAAGATCAACATCTTCGACACCAAAACCTGGGCCGCTGTTCTCTACCAAATAATAATCGATCATATAAAGATCACGTCGGCGATAAAAGCGTTTTCCTGCCCATATTTTGGTGTTACTTGGTCCCCATAAATTGCTGCCTTCAGCGTAGGCTTCTCGCAAAGAAAAAGCCGCCTCCTGATTCAAGAAAACATAATCACTTTGGTTACCGCCAAGAGTCCCATCTGAGTTGGTCTCGTCAACAGCTTTGTCGAGCTCAGAGGATTCCCAGTCTCTTTCTCCAGGAGACTTAAATCCAAGGCGGACGTAAGCCTTAAAAAACGGATCACCCATTGACCGACCTGATCGGTATTCATCAGCAAACTGCATCTCTAAATAGGTATCACATTCATTGCCCAACCGAAGTTTTGCGTATCCTTCCGTTCCCGCTCCCTTAAAACAGACCTGATCGGTATCCTTGGTGCTCATCCCGATTCCTGAGCGAAAATAGCCATGATACTCGAGGCTGAAGCTGTATGAGGCTGCTAATAAAGCAGAAAGGGACAAAAAGGTTTTCGCCAAAATACGCGCCATATATGAAAACTCCTATTGTTTTGGTTTTATACTTGATAAAATATGGTTTCTATCTGCCTAATAACCCTGAATAATGATGGTTTAAGGGAAACAATGCAAGGTAAAAATTGGCTTGCTTCCTAGGCCAATCAATGTCATAAAAAACAGTCAGCAATCAGAGGCCCGTTCAACCAAATTTCACATTTTCGCTATGGTGGTAATTCCATGGGTATACAAAACCAAAAATCACAGTACCTGCCATTGAGCCATGCTAAACAGCCTGATTTTTACAATAATTTCGCCGCTATCATTTGGCCCGTCCTAAGGAATTTTTTGGCTCTGAGTCTTGGACTTAGTGGTCTTTGCCCTCAGGGTGCTTTTGGTGCCCATGTAAATGAAGTTTCTCTCTATAAAGCTCCGAATTCTTTAGAAGAAATGGATCTAAAGCCCTGGCCAACACTAGGCGATAAGCTTTTTCCCTCTCCCAAAAACTGGACCGATCATGCTGTTTATTCTGTGATGTTAGACCGGTTTTCCAATGGAGATAGGACAAATGACTGCCTTAATTTGGATGAGCTTGAGGGGCAGCCAAAGGATTTATTTCATGGATGCCAGGGCTTAAATCCTTTTCATTTTCATGGTGGTGACCTTAAAGGTCTATTAAATCGCATTGATTATATTGCCGGGATGGGATTTACTTCCATACTTTTGACCCCTGTCACGAAAACATATGGTGAGTATCACGGATATTCTCCCTATAATTTTTTTGATGTTGAATCAAATTTTGGCACAATGGAAGATATGCGGGCAGTGGTAGCGGCAGCCCATGCGAAGGGGATTTATATAATCCTTGATTTTGTCATCAATCATACCGCTCCAGTTTGGCAGTATGATGCTGCCAACCCTTATGAACCACCTTTTAGCTGCCGTGTTTTTGATGAAGACAGCCGCATCCCGGTAAAAGGTTGGACGGGAAATGCTCTAGTCCCCGCTGAGCTAAATGACTTTAGTCTGTTTTCCCGTTGCGGACGTATTGGCAATTTTGACGCGCCATTTGAGTCTGAAAATGGTGATTTCTTAGTCTACAAAGATCTGGCGACTTGGAAACCTGAAGTTGCGGATATGTTTGTAAAAATATTTTCTTATTGGATTGCTAAAGCTGATGTTGATGGTTTCCGTCTTGATGCCTTAAAGCATGTCGATAGGCGTTTTTTAGCGAAGTTGATGCCTGGCGTGCGAAAATTCGCGGCTAGCGTTGGTAAAAAAAATGTCTATTTTGTTGGTGAGGCGGTTGCCACTGATCATAATTATTTAAATTCTTGGCTTGGCAAAAACTTTAGCGTGGATGGGGCCCCAACAGGCGAATATATTGGTGTTGATGGTGTTTATGATACGGCAGCTTACTATTCGGCCATAGCCTCACTGAAGTATATTGGTACTCCGCTCTACAACATAGAAAGCGTCGCTTGGGTAGATAGCACAGCTTACAAAGTTTTTGGCAGTCATGCCTATCTCAACCTAAAATATTTAGATGTTTTGGATACCCGGCGCTATTTAGATTATTTTGACATTTCAAAAAAATATTTACGCATGGCGCTTCCTTGGGTTTTTACCTCAGTTGGGATGCCACTCCTGACTTACGGTACAGAGCAAGACTTGTACGAAGTCAAAAAAGTTGAAGATCCCGATACACAGGAGATCGTTTGGAATGTCGATTGGCTAGATCCTGGGCTCGGGACTCGTGGAGATATGGTGGAAGAAGGGGTATTCCGCGATCCCATGAATACCGACGAACAGGATCTGTTTCGTGAGGATTATGGCACATATAACTATATAAAACTTTTAAATTCGCTACGGCATAAATTTGCATCCTTGCGGCGCGGATTATATTTTCCTAGGTATTACGAGATTATTGGAACGGGCATATACGCATATAGCAGGGTCTATGAAGATGATGAAGTTATTGTCGTAATCAATAATGCGACAGAACCCAAAGAGGCTAATTTTTCCGGGTCACCGACGTTATTTGATCGCGTATGGGTTGATGCTCTTGATCCATCTTTTGAGGTGACTTCTGGGTCTGAGATGGGCATTGAAACGTTTTCGTTTCACATGGAGCCAATAACCACAAGATTACTGGTGAAAAAAAGTCTTTATTATAAAACACCTGACTGATGTGTGCGTAACTTCTCAAAAAGCACTGTTCTACGGCGGTGCCGCCTGCGCTCCGTTGCTCATTACCTAATATATTGAGCGCTATAGTGCTGGGCATCTACGCCCCAGCACTTTTTTTGAAGGTATATGAGCACCCATTATACGCCTAAGGAATGCCTTCGGTGACTGACAAATACGGCAATCGCATCAAATCTTCAGGTATTTTTCTCCCTCTGGCCAGTCTTCCGGGGTTGTGGCCCTGTGGGAGGGCCGACAAATATGCTTTTGATTTTATCGATTTTTTGAGCCAAGCAGGGCAGTCATATTGGCAGGTTTTGCCATTAGGGCCAATGGACGATAAATTTTGCCCGTATTCGGCTATTTCGGCGATGGCTATCGACCCACTCTATATTGATCCAAATTTATTTGTGACGTGGGGACTTTTGTTCTTGGAAGATATCCAGTCTATCGCAGGACTTAGTAGCCATGCGGAAAAGATATCTTATGCTGAGGCGACACGACTTAATCATACTCTTTTAAAAATAGCCTTTTCATCGTTCGTGTTAGCTGAACTCACTTCAAAGCAAGCGAGTCAATTTGAAGAGTTTTGCCATCAAAATCACTTCTGGCTTGAGGATTTTTCTCTCTACCAAGTCCTAAGTGATCTTTTCGGTTCTGATTGGCGGCTTTGGCCTGATGCTCTAAAATGCCATGATCAAAGTCAGCTAAAAGAAATAGCTTTTGAACAGAAAAATTTGCTTCTGTTTCATAAATTTTGCCAATTTTTTGCCGATCTCAGTTGGCAGTCACTGCGAGCTTACGCCCATCAAAGAGGCATAAAACTAATGGGTGATATGCCCATATATGTCAACCTCAAAAGTGCTGACGTATGGAGTCACCAGCAAAGTTTTAGCTTGGATGCCCAGGGAAGTCCTATAGATGTGAGTGGTGTGCCACCTGATCCCATGTGCCCAGAAGGGCAAAAATGGTTTCATCCTTTGTATGACTGGCAGCAGCTTAAAAATACAGGATATTCTTACTGGACCAGTAAACTCAAACGAACTCTTAAACTATATGATTTGGTGCGTCTAGATCATTTTATCGCATTTCAGCGCTATTTTTCTATTCCCTTTGACAAAGACCCCAGTCATGGCCATTGGCGGGATGGTCCCGGAGCTCCCTTTTTTGAGGTGATGCAAAAGGCTTTGGGTTCCCTTCCCTTTGTCGCCGAAGACTTAGGGACTCTGACGCCCGAAGTCACAGCCCTGCGCCGCCAATTTGGGATTCCCGGCATGGGAGTTTTTATTTTTGGCTTTGATGTCAGTGATGTTTCCCACCATCCTGATCGGGTGCTGGCTGAGCAAGTTTATTATAGTTCTACTCATGATACGCCTACGCTTATGGAGTGGTGGGCTAGCTCTGAAAGTCAGGCGCAAATTTCTCCATCTCGTGCTCTAGAGTGGGACAGGATGAGTAATTTTCTTCTTACCTTGAAAAAAACTGATGAAACAAGGGAAAACTGGGTGATAATACGCCGTATTCTGCATAGTGAAGCTCAACTCACTCTATTTCCCCTCCCGGATTTGCTTGGGCTCAAGGGAGAGGGGCGCATCAATATTCCAGGTACTGAGGTCGGTAACTGGCTGTACCGGAGTCAGGTAGCTGATTTTTCCGATAATCTAGCGCAAGAATTAGCGCATTATACGGAGGAAGCTGGTCGCTAGATACGAGAAAAGGTTTTTGTATAAAAATGACGGAAAAATGCTCAAAAATACGGATACAAATTTTTAGCGTCCAGATTTTTGAGAAATGAACTCTAGGCTGGCAAAGCACTTTCCGGTTTTGTTGTTGCTGCTAAGCCAAAAATCTAGTAAAAGTTTGAACTTGAATATTTGCTTTTTCATTAGAAAAAATACAATTCTCATAGCAATTTGAGGGGAACCTTTGTCAAATTTATCCTTAAAAAATTTATCAAAGGTATTTGATGCTAAAACCGTGGTTTTACGCGGTATCAATCTAGAAATAACCCAGGGTGAATTTGTTGTTTTAGTTGGCCCATCTGGCTGTGGTAAATCAACGCTGCTTCGTCTTATTGCCGGTTTAGAGCAACCTACTGAGGGTGAGATTTTTATTGATGGGGTATCTGTTGCCCATAAGCCCCCGGTCGAACGAGATATCGCCATGGTATTTCAGGACTATGCGTTGTATCCCCATATGACCGTTGCGGAAAATATGACTTTTGGCCTCAAAATTCGTAAGGTCCCCAAAGCGGTTATTGCTGAAAAACTCAAAACGGCCAGTAAAATCCTCGGTATCGAATCTTTACTTGATAGAAAGCCTTCTCAGTTATCGGGGGGGCAGCGGCAGAGAGTCGCGATCGGGCGAGCAATTGTTAGGGAGCCAAAACTCTTTCTCTTTGATGAGCCACTATCCAATTTAGATGCCAAGCTTCGCGCTGATATGCGCATAGATTTGTCGGCACTTCATCAGCGGGTGGGGCAAACGTCCATTTATGTGACCCATGATCAGCAAGAAGCTATGACGCTTGCTGACCGAATTGTGGTACTTGATAAAGGAGAAATTCAGCAGGTAGGCACCCCCATTGAAGTTTATAATAAGCCTGCTAATGTGGGCGTTGCCACTTTTATTGGCAGTCCGACGATGAATTTATTCACAGGTGAATTGCTGTTCGAGGGAAATAAAAAAACTTTTCGTTTTGGCGACAACGCTCTCGAAATGGGAGATGGTTTTGATACTCCTCTTAAGCCTGGCTCCTATAAATTGGGCATTCGCGCTGAAGACCTCACGCTGGGCATTCCTGAAAATGAAAAAAATGAAACAAGCATTAGGGCAAAGCTTTTGGTCAAGGAAGTTCATGGTCATGAAATCCAAGTGGTTGCAGAGGTTGGGGGGGCTAGAATCATTTCTCGGGTGAGTGAACGTGACCTTATGTCGCGTATAACCGGAATGCATAAGGGATCAGAAATTTACCTGCCGGTGCATGGAGGAAACTTGCATTGGTTTGAAAATACACAGCACGGAGCACGTATTTAACAGCAGCGACTAGATAGGAAAGAAAAAAATGAAGAAAATTTGCCTAGGTTTGCTTGCAGCAGCGTTTTTTAGCATGGCAATATCAACAGGGCTATCTGCCAAAACAAAAGTCGTTTTTTGGCATACAATGAACAATGAAGAATCGGAAACCTTAAATCCCATTCTGTCCGAATTTACAAAGCTGCACCCGGAAATTGACCTCCACGTTCAGTATGTATCATTTGGTGAGGCTTTAAATAAATTTAAGATAGCAGCCCTGGCAGGCGATGGACCCGATGTCTTTCGATCAGATATTGGCTGGGTCGCTGAACTTGCCAAAATGGGTGTTCTTGAGCCACTGGACAAACTTGTCAGTCTCGAAGATCAAAAAGATTATCTTGATGCCGCTATGCGTTATTTCAAATATTCTGGCAAAACATGGGGAGTTCCTCAAGTTACAGATTCCCTAGCACTGCTCTACAACAAAAAACTATTTCAGGCAAAAAATCTCAAAGAACCGCAGACTATGCAGGAGTTTATTACAGCGGCGCAGCAGCTCACCGACGAAAAAAAAGGACTTTATGGTTTCGCTATGATTCCCAAAGGCTATTTTTTACTTCCCTTTATTTGGTCTTATGGTGGTGATCTCGTCGATGAAAAATCGCGGCAGGTTCTTATAAAGACGGCCGAAGCAACTGCGGGGATGCAGGCCTTTATCGATTTAGCGCTAAAATACAAAGTGACCGGTCCCAGCGTTGATTTTGTCAACGGTTATACAAACGCTATCACGGGCTTTAAAGAAGGAAAATACGCGATGATGATCAATGGTCCCTGGTCCATCGCAGAAGTATTGACAGGAAGCGCTTTTAAGGATGCTGAAAATCTTGGTGTTGCCGTCATTCCTAAAGGTCCTCAGGGTCAAAGTGGGTCGCCAATTGGTGGGCATGGTTATGTGGTTTACCGTGGTAGTAAAAATATTCCTGCCGCTTATACGCTGATTGATTTTCTCAATAAACCAAAAAATCAAGTGCGGTTTGCCTTGGAAAAGAGTTTACTGCCGACCAGGCAGTCCGTATACGATGGTCCTGAGCTTAAAAAACAGGTGTTTATTCAAAAATTTTGGGCTCAGTTACAAGCGTCACGAAGTCGGCCAGTCATCCCAGAGGGAGCGCTTCTTTATAAGGCCTTAGATGATAACTTACAGTCTGTAATGAAAAACAAGGCGAGTTCTGATACCGCCATAGAATCGGTAGCAAAAGCATGGAAAAGGCTGTTGAAGCAAAAATTATAGAAAGTTCTGACCAGAAGATATTATCTGACGCTTCAAACGTCACAAAAAAATCTTCTTTGAGTTGGACACACGCTTTGTGGCAGTCCCGTATTGCTTATGTGTTTGTTGCGCCTACGGTTTTGGTTATCCTGCTTCTTGTTATTTATCCCCTTATACAAGGTATTTGGTTTAGCTTTACCGATATGAACCAATTTAACATGGGGAGCCGTTTTACTTCGCCGTCTTATGAGTTTATTGGGATACGCAACTATTTAGACGTTTTTACAGGTGCAGGCACAGCTTTTTACCAGGTTCTTAGGCAGTCAATTATCTTCACGTTTACGAGTGTTTTTTTTCATATTTTGATAGGACTGGGCCTTGCTCTCCTTCTAAATCAAAAGCTGCGAGGTCGAACTCTTTTTAGAACACTTCTTCTCGTTCCATGGGCTGTGCCCTCTTTTGTTTCTGCTTTTTCATGGCGCTGGCTTTTTAACGCGGAATATGGTTTTTTTAACCTCGTTCTAAAGAAATTTGGTTACACACAAATTGAATGGCTTTCGGATCCATTTTGGGCAATGTTCGCCGTAATAATAACCAATATATGGCTAGGTTTTCCCTTTATGATGGTGTCATTTTTAGGGGGTCTGCAAAGTATCCCTGAGTCTTTGTATGAAGCAGCAAAAGTTGACGGTGCTGGAGCTATTCGCCGTTTCTTTTTTATTACGATGCCTATGCTGCGTTCGGTGACCTTTACCGTGATGCTTCTCGGTATCATTTGGACTTTTAATCTTTTTCATGTGATTTATCTGGTGACGGGGGGCGGGCCTTTTGGCATGACTGATATCCTGCCAACCTATACCTATATGGAAGCTTTTCAGCGATGGGAGTTTGGCATGGCTTCTACTTATGGCGTTATTATCTTGAGCTTGTTGATTGTGTTCACCAATATATATTCACGCATGGTCAAAAGTAGCGTGTGAATGCGGCGTTAAGGAGCGTTTTCTGTTAGAGCAAAAGAAAAAATCAGTTTTACTATTTAACTATATTATTCTACTGGTATTCTCGTTTATTGCCTTGTTTCCGCTTGCCTGGATATTAATTACAGCCCTGAAAAAAAAGGAAGATGTTTTTTCTTCGTCCCTAAACATCCTGAGTGGCAATTATTCTTTTGAAAATTTTGTTTATGTTTTAACTCAAAACGATGGGATTTTTTTAATTTGGCTAAAAAATAGTTTTATCATCGCAATACTAACAGCTCTTATTTGCGTTTCATTAGCTAGCGGTGCTGCCTTCGCCTTTTCTCGCTTTCGCTTTCCAGGACGCAAACAAGGCCTTTACCTCTTTATGCTTGTACAAATGTTTCCTGGGGTGATTCTTATTATCCCCCTTTATTATATAATTCGCAGTTTAGGTTTACTTAACTCCATTTCTGGGCTTATCTTAGCTTACTGCGCCTCGGCGCTGCCTTTTAGTGTCATTATGCTGAAAGGATTCTTTGACACGGTACCAAAATCCTTGGAAGAGGCTGCTGTTATCGATGGCCTCAGCCAGTGGGGTGTTTTCACCCGCATTATGATGCCTTTAGCTTTACCTGGTATTGCGGTTACGTTATTTTTTGCATTTATTACGGCATGGAACGAATTTATGATTGCCATGACTTTTATGAATGAAGAGTCTCAGTTCACCTTGCCTATAGGAATTCAAACTTTTATTCATGAATATAATACTCAGTGGCACCTAATGTCCGCGGCGGGAATACTGATAACTTTGCCCGCTTTAGTTGTTTTTATTAAACTTCAGCCCCTAATTATTTCGGGCTTAACAAAGGGTGCGACCAAAAGTTGATATGAAGCTTGAGGCGGAAATCACGAAACAGTGTCTTTAAAGGGAGCAAACAAATTGAAAATGTATTTTACCTGTCCTAAATGGCGCCATTTTGTCAATCCGCTTGTAGGTTGCTTTGCTTATTTGCTGTCTTTACCTGTCTGGGCTCAGGATTTTGATGCGACCAAACTTTTTTGGGATGAAAGCATTTCAACTGTTTATACGGCAGAAAATGGCGGTGTCAATATTTATACTTTACTTACAGATAATCCCCTGCGTGACAGTGATCCCAGCGGATCTCAAGTTCGGATTTATGAGCATAAAAATGGCTCCTATCACCGCAGCAGCAGTAGGCTGTTTGATGCGCTTTATGCTTTAGCCGTGCAGGAGGGAAGACAAAACAGTGTTTCCGAAATTTCTGACTGGGCTTTTGATCGCTACGCATGTTCCTGCTTTGAGACAGGGAAAAAATGGAACTATGTTTGGACGCGCGATACAGCCTATAGTATTGATCTTGCGATGGGCCAAATTGATCCTGAAAGAGCTTTAAATTCATTGGTTTTCAAACTTTCTCCGTTTCGTGATGATACGGAAAATGATAAAGAATTTATCGTCCAGGATACAGGGACCGGAGGAAGTTGGCCAGTCAGCAGTGACCGCGTTGTATGGGCCTTAGGAGCAGAGGAAGTGCTTAAGTATTTGAGTGACGAATCACTTAAGGCTGAGTTGCCACGAATTTTTCAAGCTCTCGATTCTACGCTCACGCTCGACCGGGAAACTGTATTCGATAGTCGTGACGGCTTATATCGTGGAGAACAGTCATTTTTGGATTGGCGTGAACAAAGCTATCCCCAGTGGACGGCTAAGAATGTCACCCATATTGCTATGTCTAAATCGCTCTCCACAAACGTACTTCATTATGCCAGCATGAAAATCGCGGCAACGCTTGCGCGAAAACTTCAGCGTCCTTCCTCCAGCACTCTTTATGAAGCTCGCGCCAAATCTTTAAAATTAGCGATTCAGAAGGGGTTTTGGTTAAATAATAAAGGATTATTTTCCGCACTTAAAGTCACGGAACTTGATTCTTCAGCGGTTGAAAAATTTGATCTCTTAGGACTGTCTCTGGCTATTATTTGGGAAGTTGCGACACCTGAGCAAGCCAAACAAATTTTAAAAAACTATCCACACACAGCTGCGGGAGCCCCAGTAATATGGCCTGAACTACCTAATGTTTCTATCTATCACAACCGAGCTATTTGGCCTTTTGTCTCAAGTTATTGGTTGAAAGCAGCACAAAAACAGGGCAATGCAGAAGTTTTTACTCATAACGCCTTTACCTTGATCCGCGGTGCTGCGCTGAATTTATCAAATATGGAAAATTTTGAATTTCTCACCTTAAGCAATTGGTTTGATGATGGTAATTTTTCTGGTCCCGTTATCAACTCGCAGCGGCAACTTTGGTCGGTCGCGGGTTACCTTTCTATGGTGATCGACGGTATTTATGGCAAGGAAGCCACGATGGACGGCCTACGCTTTCAGCCTTTTTTGCCTGAAGCACTGCGTAGGGCGCTTGGTCTAAAAGGACGGCTTTCTTTAAATGGTTTTGCCTACAAGGGAAAACTCCTCGATATTACCTTGAAGTTTCCTGATAACTTAGATTTAGAAACTGCAGCCAGAGGCAATATTTGGGTTGCCGATTCCCTTGTTCTCAATGGCAATGCTCTGCCGCTAGGGACCTGGTTTACCCCAAACATACTGCAGGACAAAAATAAGCTTACCATCAATCTTATAAATACGGCTTCTCCAGGTTCTGGGATGAAGGTTATTCCTGTAAAAAATCCGTACCAAATTTCTCCAGAAGAATCTTTGCAGCTTTTGGCGCCCAAAGAACCAAAAATTTTATCAGTTGATACTCAGGGAGTGGACATAGAACTCCATTTTGATGGTGGAGGCCAGAAGGAAGTCCTTTATAATGTTTACCGAAATGGGAGTATGATTGCGGCTAACGTAAATGCGGAGATCTGGCGCGACAGCGGCGCAGGTGGTGGTATAGACACACTATGTTACGCTGTAGAAGCAGAAAATAAAGCACAAATCAAGAGCCATCATTCTGAACCCGTTTGCTTGGTTAAAAAAGGAAGTATTCAGGAATTCTTACCAAATAGCCCCAATTTTATCATCCCTCCAGGAACCACCAAGGCGTCCGATCATGGGCGACTTCACTTTAATGACTGGGGTTTTGACGGTCAGATTCTGACGCTAACGAAAATAAATGTAAAAACGACTGGATGGTATTATCTCCAGGCCATTTACAGCAATGCTGGACCTATCAATACTGGGGTGACTGCTGCCGCAAAGAAAATTGATATTATCCAAGAAAAGACTGGAAAAATAGTAGATCAAGGGGTAGTGATTATGCCACATACTCCAGACTGGGAAACTTGGGGGGAATCGACCCTTGTTCCCATCTTTCTGAGTAGCGGTCAAAATTATCGCCTGGTCCTAAGAAACCATACTAATATGTCCTATCTTAAGCATTTCGAGGCTTATAAAGGTAGGGGTGGGGAAGCTGGATCAGTCAATAGAGTAAATTTAGGGTCGATAAAACTGATTTTTAGTCACCAGGCATCAGAGCGGAATTAGCGGTAAATACAATGATATAAATGGTTTAGAGAATATATAGGGAGTGGCTTCATGGGCAAAAACATTCTACATTACTTTTTTATCATAGTCTTAGCACAAATAATGCTCTCCTGTGGGGGGCAAAAAACAAGTTCCTTGGAAGAACGCTTTGGCCCACGCCCAAGCTTGTCTTTATACGAGGATAATGCAACTAATTCTGAAAAAATTGACTGGCGGCAGGAAATCGTTTATTTCGTCCTCATTGATCGTTTTTTCGATGGCGATCCGACTAATAATGCTGCCGGTAATGCTAATTCGCATGTTTTATTTAATCCTAAGTTAAATAATACCCAGGCTCTAAAAACCTATCAAGGTGGAGACCTTGCGGGACTTTTGGAGCAGCTCCCCTATTTAAAAGGTCTAGGTATTACAACCATTTGGCTGTCCCCCATCTATGACAATAGCAATGAACCTTATTTCGGGTACTGGGCCTACCATGGTTATCATCCACGTGATTTTTATAAGGTTGATGAACATTTTGGTGACATGGAGCTTATGAAAAGAGTGTGTGATGAGGCACATAACTTGGGTCTTAAAATTGTTCTTGATATCATCAATAACCATACTGCTCGCGATCATCCCTTTGTCTCTGATCCAACCTTGTGGCGTGATCAAGGGTACAATAAATGGTTTCATGCTCATGATAAGAAAGGGTCTTTTACTGACATACGCAACTGGAAAAGTCAGCGTGAAGTTGAGGAGGGGGAGCTAGCAGGACTTCCCGATTTTGATCAAGATAATCCCCATGTGTATGACTATTTGCTTGATGTCTCCAAATACTGGATTTCAAATTTAGGGGTGGATGGATTTCGTTTAGATACAGTTAGGCATGTCCCCAAAGACTATTGGCAGCGTTTCAATGCCGATATAAAAGCTTTTGCCGGTGATGATTTTTTGCTTCTTGGCGAAGTCTTTGAAAACAATAATCGCTACCTCAAGCAATATAAAAATCTTGGGTTTACTTCCTTGTTTAACTTTTCCCTGCAAAGTGCCGTTATTGATGTCTTTACGAAGGGTGCCTCGATGACCCGACTTTCGGAAGAAATTGGCAATCTCATCAATTTTTATGATGGGGATGAGCTACCCGCTTTATTTATCGACAATCATGATTTGACTCGTTTTCGTTATCTTGCTGGTGATGAACAATACCGTGATAAATTGCGCATGGCCCTGACCTTTATCAATACATTGAATGGTCTTCCCTTGCTTTATTATGGTACGGAAATTGGACTTGAGGGAGGGCCTAAAACGGATCCTTTTACTGGAGAGGGATCTGATTACCTTAACAGGAAAATGATGGATTTTGGTCGCGAGGAGAGAGAAAATCGATTTGATAATCTGACCCATTTTACGCGGACGCTAAACTATGTCCGCCGCGAAAATCCTGTACTCTACAAGGGGAGCATTCTAGAGCTTTACCGTGATAAACTAGCCTACGTATATGCAAAAATTGATGCGAGTCAAATCGCCATCATCGCTATAAATAATTATAGCGAGGCTCGTTATGTGGATTTGCCTTTAGCGCCAGGTTTTTTGGTGCCTTATTTAGATGAAAAAGTTCCTTCACAAATACCGGGTATAGAGGTTTCGGGCACGCCACCTGGAGCTCCGACCGCCGCAGTTGAGTGGTTTCAAGGAAAACTCATCAATACAAGTTTAAAAAAAGATGGGGAATCTTTAAAATTTACCCTTCAACCTTATTCCGCTGATGTGTTCATATTTCCTAATACGTTTGGCTACGAGATGGGAAGCAGCCAAAATTTTTCAACTGATGAAAGCTCCTTTTCCATTGAACCCGTAAAAGTTAAATTTAACTTTAAGACTCCGCGAACGGATATTAGCAAAATCGTCATCAGGGGTGCCTTCAATGACTGGGGCAATGGTAAGGAGTATATCCTAGAGTTTAATAATGAAACTCAGGCGTGGGAAGTAGAGATCCCATTAAATCCGGGCGATTATGCTTATAAGTTTGTGATTATAAAAGTCGGAGGCGGAGAAGATTGGATTAGTGATGAAAGTGCCTCGAAGTTTGAAAATGATGGGTTTGGAGGGCAAAATTCAGTGATACAGGTGAGGCGTTAGGGCGTAACTTCTCAAAAAGAACCGGTCGGCTGCATTGCCACCTGCGCTCCGCTGCTCATTTACCTCATGTAAACTGCGCTGCGGTGCTCGGTGTCGCCTTGCATCCCAGCACTTTTTTAGAAGTTACCTACGAGCATCGGTTAATCGATTGCCTGAATTTTAAAAAAATGATAGAAACGGTCATCATTCTAAATAATTTGTAGGGAGAGTATAAGAAAAATGACAAAAGGTTTTATTTTTACTCTTATTACGTTGATGGGTAATCAGGGATTCGCTGATGAAACTATCTATTATGATAAATCAAGCTCTGACATCCAAATCTACTATGCCGAAGTTACCGAAACGAAAGTTGCCGATATAAACGCGCTTGATGCCGCTGCTGATGCTCTTAAAGTGGACGTGAGTAAATGCCCTTTATATAGCTTCCTCAAAACGGGAGGTGAACGCTATGATTGCACAGAAGCCCTCATGACCTTGGCTGGTATGCCGTTTGCCAAAAGGGTCTTTGTTGATGCCATTCTTATTGACAACCTTTTAGTTCCCCAGGAGTTTTATTGTTCGTTGATTTCTGTTAAAACCATAACAAAAGAATCGGTGATGCCAGATGTTGTTGCCATTGGTTTTTATATTGATTTGCAATTTGTTTATATTCCTCTAAAAGATTTAAAACAGGTTGCCGTTGTGCAAAATGTAAAGGGTGAAAACCTTGTTGTTCACGAGTTTGGCGTAGTCCATCGCTGCAGTGCTGAGGCCAATCCTTCTAAATATCGGTGGTATATGGAATTTAAGCCTAATATCGTTGTAGAAAGCGGTAGTGATTTATATCGCAACTGGGATAATTCCTTTAGCAATTACAAAATGTTTGAAGAATCTCAAGTTATTGATCGGCGTCTTGAAATTGAAACAGGAAAAAAGACCACTTCCCTTCATTTATATTAGTCGGTGTTGCGTCTTTGGAGATGGTTATTAATTGGGTTGGTTTTAGTAAACTACTTGGGGGGGATGTCCGACTGGTTTCAAATCTGTTGGACGCAAATTTGTGGAGTTAAATGAATGGCATTGGCGAAAAAAATATTTTCTTTTAAGGGGAGCATGATGGTTCCAAGTAGCCTGATAATATTAATTTTATCTCTTTTTTTTCTCCTTTCCCATCAGAATGCTTTAGGCAATTCTGCGACCACGTCAGAGGTGAAATTTACCAATGGCGTCTCTATTGAGCTTTCTCATTTTAAAACAGTGCCTCAGCGAGCTAAGATATCGGCAAAAAACGGATATGTGATTCTCGAGGTTCTTTCCGATACGTTAATTCACGTTGAGTACTCTGCGCATGCTCCCGGTCCTTCCGTTTCTAATCCGATTTATACTTCTCCCCTGGTCGTGCCATATAACGTTAGTTTTCCCGCAGCCTCAGCAGTATCGTTTTTCAATTTCGGGGTGGAAACAGCAAAACTTACTGTGAAACTTGATCCTGAGTCATTATGTTTATCCATGTTTAAGCGCGCTGATTCATCTCTGCAAAGTACTATTTGTCCGCATAATCTTGATCAAGGGACTAAAACATTAACCATAAATAGTCCTCAAACTAAAAATATCTATGGCCTTGGGCAATATATGTCAGATCCCATGCAACTCAATTCAGACTGGAAAGGTAAGATTTGGGAACCTGGTCCATATGGCAATTTTATGCGTGGGTATCGCGGTGGGGCCACAGCGAATACCCAGATTCCAGTCCTTTATGCACTTGGTGAAAAAAAAGAGGGTTATGCCCTATTTTTTGATCATATATACAGACAGAGGTGGGATTTTGTAAAACAGCCCTGGGAACTGGAAACTTGGGGTGACCAGATTCGTTTTTTTATCATCACCGCTGATGACCTCCCTGATTTGCGCAGGACCTATTTAAAATTAACCGGGAACCCCCCGATGCCTTCAAAGCAACTCCTTGGGATGTGGGCCTCTGAATTTGGTTATGAGAGCTGGCAAGAAGTTTACTTGAGTGTTGATTCGTTAAAAAAAGCTGGCTTTCCGCTCGATGGGCTGGCCTTAGATTTACAGTGGTATGGCACCAAGTTTAATGATCCTGACCGAAGTACGATGGGGAGTCTTAGATGGGATCAAAGTCATTTTCCGGACCCAGAACTTCATGTAAAAAATTTAACGGACAATTATGGGCTGAAGCTCATGCTCATTGAACAGCCGTATATATCGTCAGCTTTATCAGAATATAGCATGCTCAATGCCCAAGGAATGCTTGCTAAGGATTGTGCCACCTGCGGGTCGACTTATATAACGTATTCCACTTGGTGGGGCCGCGGTGGAATGCTTGATTTTACTAATCCAAGAACTAACAGTTTTTGGCATCAAGAAAAACGGCAAAAACTCATTAATCAAGGTATTTTTGGGCATTGGACCGATTTAGGTGAGCCAGAGATGTATCACGCCAATGCCTATTATTTTGGCTTTCCTGACTTAGGCTTGCATCAGCATGGCGATGTACACAATATTTATAATTTCAAATGGGTTGAGGGTATTTACCAAGGCTACCGTGATAATAATATCTCTGAGCGTCCGATTATTTTAACGCGTTCAGGCAATGCTGGTATTCAACGCTTTAATACGGCAATGTGGTCTGGTGATATTGGAGCCAATCTTGACTCCCTAAAAATGCAAATTCAGTCTCAGATGAATGTGTCCCTATCAGGTATAGATTATTATGGGTCTGATGTCGGGGGATTCTACCGTGCTTCAGGCGACGGCAAAAAAGATGAGCTTTATAGTATGTGGTTTGCCAATGCGGCACTTTTTGAAATTCCTGTTCGGGTTCATGTTTGGAATCTCGATAATCAAACGAGTAGCTTGCCCACAAAAAATGGACATGTAGCCAGTAATCTTCAAAATATTAAACAGCGCTATGAACTCATTCCCTATTATTATTCTTTGGCCTATGAAGCTTATAAAAATGGCACGGCAATAATCGCCCCCCTAGTTTATCACTGGCAGGATGACCCCAATGTGAGGCTTATCGCTGATCAAAAAGCCATTGGCCCCAATCTCATAGGGGCACTGATAACGGAATATGGGATACGTTCCCGAGATATTTATTTGCCTAAAGGTGATTGGTATAATTTTAGCGATAATACACTCTTGCATAGTCATGGTGAGAAGATAAAAAATGTTCCACTTTACAAGGGGGATTTACTCACGCTTCCTCTTTTTGCACGTTCCGGTTCTATCATCGTAAAAATGCCCGTTGAAGATTATATGATCAATGCCTTTGGTTTTAATTTATTAAGGAGACCTAATATCTCTCAAGTGCCTTTGGTCATCCGTGTTTATCCCGATGAAAATGCATCGGAATTTTCTTATTATGAAGATGATGGCCATAGCTTCGCCTATGAGAAAGGTTCTTACCGTACTACCCGTATAAAACAGCAAGTTCATGGAGATTTGGCGAGTTTGATCATTGAAAAAAGTGAAGGCACCTTTGAAAATGCTCCGAATGAGCGGGAAGTCGTTTTAGAAATTGTGCAGACGCGGTACAAGGCTGCTGCGATGACTTTACATGGTTCACCCGTTATGTCTTGTCGTTCATTTGTTAGGAACCGGAGGCAAAAACCTGCTCCCCAAAACTGCTTTACCGAAGGAAAAAATGGTTTACTTCTCGTCTACTTGGGAGTCCTGAGCAGCGACCAAGAACAAAATTTTAGTATTTCATTACAATAAGTTCGCT
The DNA here is from genome assembly GCA_030432875.1 of Oligoflexia bacterium. Classification (GTDB taxonomy): domain Bacteria; phylum Bdellovibrionota_B; class Oligoflexia; order Oligoflexales; family JAGOVF01; genus JAUILP01. The sequence continues at coordinate 36,913 of JAUILP010000028.1, forward strand.
TATTACTGTAGTGATTAAAGTATAAGGTCGATGTATTTGTCCGTTTTACCAAGTGCAAAGTTTTTTTACTAATCCCATTATATGGCCGATCTCAGCACACCAGAAGCCCGGTGTGCTCTTCAAAATCAAGTCTGTCAGTGATATAATACGCCCGCCCCCCGATTTCAGAACACCAGAAGCACGGTATGCTCATCAAAACCAAGTCTGTCAAGTGATATAATTTTGAGGAAGTTCCTCAAAGCTGTATCACGGGTCTATGGTGTTCTGAAATCGGGGATTCTCCTGATGGTGCCAGGCCTTATTTTTTAACTTCAGGGTTTTCAACTGCTTTTTTTAAGTCTTTTACCATGAGTACCGAATTTTTGCCCCCATAAGGATCGGGTTCAAATTCACTGGCAGAACTGTCCGTTATCCATTCTTTACCGTCCAGGACAAATTTATAAAGGTAGCGACCAGGTTTAAGAGGGATTTTTGCCTCCCATTTTTTATCTTTGCTATTGAATTCAAGGGGCAGGGTATCAGTTTTCCAAGCATTAAAATCTCCGGCAACACTAACTGTCTTAGGAGCTGATGCAGAGGGGGCAAAGGAAAAATGTGTGAGCACAAAATCTGATGATATATAGTCACTCATCGCGCAGGAAACCTTGTAATCAGGGGGAAGAAGCTGCCCGGTTACATTAGGGCTTATAAAAATCTCAGTGGCGAAAGGGTCAATGGCAAATGTTAATTTATCACCCGAAATCTTGGCCAGATTATTTTTTATTAAGGATCCTGGCAACTCTTTTTTATCTTTAAGAATCTGATAGGGGAGAGAAATTGTGAGATTTCTTTTATCAGAGGAAATATTAAGGGCAACGACAGCGATATCTTTCTTCGCTACCTTGGCGAAAACATAGGTGCTCGCATCTTTATACAGCTCTATAAATTGCCCAGAGCTTAGTGCCTGCGTAGTTGATCGTAAATTATTTAGTTTTTTAATGTGTTGTGTGATGCCATCCGGAGTTTTAAGATCTTGGTCGACTTTATCCCACGGCATCATTCTCCGGTTAAGGTAGTCGGTCGACTCAGATGTATCAGGATCACGATCGGCGCCACCTTCGAGAGCAACCTCAGTACCATAATAGATAACAGGAATACCGTTCATGCTTTCAATGAAGCTAAGGGCAAGCTTAATACGCTCGGCTGTGTGATCAGGCGTCATGTATGAAAATCTGATAACGTCATGGTTGTCGATAATGAGCGCAGGAAAATAATCATTGCGGTAGTTTGTTATATCCTGGGAAATACGATCACTCAAAAGGGAAACAGAGCTTCCCTGAGCAAAGACTTGACGTAAAGTATAATAAAGCGGGATATCAAATAGGGAGTCAAATCCAAGGCCATTATAGGAATCCAAATACTGACGGTCACCAGAGAAAACCTCTCCTAACATCAAAAAATCTGATCCAGCAAATGCCTTGATGTCGTGATTAATTTTTTTCCAAAAATCTTTGTGCACATGTTTGACCGCATCTAGCCGAAAACCATCGACATTGGTTTGTTCAATCCAAAACTTAGATACATCGAGAAGATAGTTATAAACTAGGGGATTTTCCTGATTAAAGTCGGGAAGCCCCATGACTTCCTTATCTTCAATTTCCTTTTGATCCTGCCAATTTTTTATTGAAGTCGAATCGTCATTTTCGGAATGAGGATGAAACCATTTACTAAAGCCGAGTTTTTTCCAATTCTTTTTTTCGACGACAAGAGGATGCTCGGGACCTACATGATTAAAAGTCATATCAAGCAGAACTTTTAAGCCTTTTTTGTGTGCTTCCGCCACCAGCTTTTTAAAGAGTTCTAAATCACCAAAATGGTCTTCAACACTATAAAGGTCAACAGGATGATAGCCGTGATAGGGCCACCAACCAAAATAGTCTTTGTTAGCATTTTCAAAAACGGGTGATAGCCATAATGTTGTGACTCCCAGGTCTTTAATATAATCTAACTTTTCAATAACTCCCTGTAAATCACCGCCTTGATAAGTCTTTAAGGCTTCTTTGTTTTTCAAGTTTCCGTCAAATTTTTTGTAAGATAAAGGAGAACCAGCGGCATTATTTTGTTGGTTTCCATCAAGGAATCGGTCAATAAGAAGGAAATAAATGACTTCTTTAGACCAATCTGTTTTTGTTTTTGAGCACTGCTGAATTTTTTGTGGCGAAAGGGCGTTAGCTCGCGGTTTTAGCTGTGGGCCAAAAACAGAGTCATTTTTTTCTATTTGTGGTTCAAAATTCTCAGCGCTAAAGGAAATATGGCTCAGTAAAAAAAAGATATTTAATAAAAGAGCTTTTTGGGCGATTTTTGGATAATGCAATTTTACCTCTCCTGATGCTGTCGATAATTATAAATAAATGATTACAGTGTGTTAGTACGATCAAACTCGCGGGAAAACATGGCTTATGGTACTTGAAATAGACTTCTTAGGCAAGTCTGCAAGATCGATCTTTTTAGGCGAAAAAAAGGAATAGTGGTACCAGTCTCAAAATTAGGATTATTATGGCTTGCTAATCATTATAAAGGGCTGAGTAAAGATAATAGCATTATCAAAATTTATATCTCGGTTTCTATAAGTGGTGCACCAGTTTATTTTTTTATCTAACCCAAGGTTTGGCTGAAATTTGGCCAGAAAATATTCACCGAAAAACCAATTTTTTACCAAATATTATGTGGAGTTCCTATCTGAGTCAATTTATTGCTTGAGAAAAAGTCTCTTCAGCCGATAAATGCATAGGCATTTTACTAGAGGAGGTGAAAATGCATTTTAAAAAAATCATTATTTCAACCCAATTTATTTCATTTTCACTCATGAGTTGCGGCGCACAAGCACAATTTAATGGCAGGTATAATGTTAAGAGTACTGTTGACGTATATAGTGACGAATTAGCTAAATCCGAGGAATATAGCGATGATTTAGTTGTAAAACAAGATGAGGTTAACTCTGTAGACGATGTTGAGGAACAAGGAGGTTATTCGTTAGAAAGGGAAGTTAACCCTGATGATTTTTACGAACCAGAGAGTCCTATCATTGACGACAGTATTTTGCCGTGTCCAAATTATCCCTATGATGTTGTCGTTTATTCAAACATCGAAAATAGCTTTTACCGCTGCGAAAATAATGAGTGGATTCCCATCGATTTTGAAGGATTTTTTCAAAATTTTATTGATGAAGCTATCGGACCTGAAGGCCCTGTTGGACCTCCAGGCTCTAAGGGAGACAAAGGAGACAAAGGAGACAAAGGAGACAAAGGAGACAAAGGAGACAAAGGAGAAATTGGACCGACAGGGCTCCCTGGAGTGGTCGGTCCTAAAGGAGAACCTGGAGCTATTGGCGCCAAGGGAGATGCCGGTGTAGCTGGGGCAAAGGGGGATAAAGGTGATCCCGGGATGGTCGGTGCAAAGGGTGACCAAGGATTGGCCGGTCCAAAAGGAGACAAGGGCGATCAAGGTGTTAAAGGCGATACAGGTGCTGTCGGTCCCAAGGGCGACAAAGGTGATGCCGGTCTACCAGGCGCTAAAGGTGACCAAGGATTGGCCGGTCCAAAAGGAGACAAAGGCGATCAAGGTGTTAAAGGCGATACAGGTGCTGTCGGTCCCAAGGGCGACAAAGGTGATGCCGGTCTTCCAGGCGCTAAAGGTGAGCAAGGATTGGCCGGTCCAAAAGGAGACAAAGGCGATGCTGGTGCTATCGGACCTAAGGGCGCTAAAGGTGACCAAGGATTGGCCGGACCAAAAGGAGATAAAGGCGATCAGGGTCTTAAAGGCGATACTGGTGCTATAGGTCCCAAGGGCGAAAAAGGCGATTCAGGTGTTGCGGGCGCTAAAGGTGAAAAAGGCGATAAGGGTGACCCTGGTCCAAATTTACTAAACGATTTGTGTTTTTGTATTATCGGCGGCAGTGATTTTGGCAAAGACAATCAGTCTTGCAGTCGCATGGGGGCAGAGACAAATTGGGTGACTGGTAAGGATCTTACCCGCGTTAAATTAAAAGTTTATATGAGTGAATCATGTCCTTAATGAGAGACTGTGC
>JAUILP010000029.1 GCA_030432875.1 Oligoflexia bacterium
TGATGGAAGAAAGAAAGTCAAAGCCCTTGCTCATCAGGCGATTAAAAGGGTGGTTAATGGCTAAACCCATCGCCGAAGCGGGTTTGCGAGCTTGCGAGCAAATCCCGCGCAGGCGATGAGTAATTAGTCTATTTGCGCTGCAATGGCATTTTTTTTATGCGCTCAGTAATTGCAAGCTCCAAGGGATAAGTATACTATTAAAAACGACATTTAATTGAATCACCTAAAATTTAAAAATATTTTGAGATCGTAGATGACCAGTATCAGTCTGATTTTAGCGGTTGCGCTTCTTACCGGAATAGTCTCACAACTCCTGGCAAATTTTCTAAGAATCCCGGGTATCGTTATCCTACTATTTGTGGGGATTATCCTAGGGCAAGACGGCACCGGCTTAATTGCGACCCATTATTTGGGAGATTTTTTACCGGAAATCGTCAGTAGCTCCGTTGCGATTATTCTTTTTGAGGGAGGGTTAGGGCTTAAATTCTCCCAGCTTAAATTTGAATCTAAAATGATTACGCGGCTTATCACTTCAGGCGCTCTTATAACGGCAGCAGGTGGAACCTTAGCCGCACGGCTTTTTTTGCACTGGGACTGGCGTCTCTGTCTCTTATTTGGAACCTTGGTCATCGTGACGGGTCCAACAGTTATAGCCCCTCTTTTACAGCGCATTAAGGTTAGAAAAAATATACGCACCATTTTAAATGCTGAGGCTGTTCTTATTGATCCCATCGGTGCTATATTGGCTTTGGTTGTTTTGGAAGTTATTGTTTCGGCCTCAGACAGCAGTATGACGCATGGTCTGTTGGAATTTTTATCCCGTTTTGGCTTCGGAGTTGTAGCGGGTCTGGCTGCGGGATTTCTTTTAGCCTCACTTCTAAAATGGAAAAGCCTAGTCCCTGCAAAGTATGCCAATATTTTTACTCTGGCGACGATTCTCTCCGTTTTTCACGGTTGCAATGGTTTCATGCCGGAAAGCGGCATCATGGCCGTAACTTTGTCCGGCATTGTGGTCGGGAATTTAAATGTTCCCTTTCACAAAGAGTTGCTTGATTTTAAAGAACAACTCACCGTAATGCTCATTGGTATGCTTTTTGTACTGCTGGCGGCAGATATTCGTCTATCGAGTGTTTTTGCGCTTGGTTATGGTGGTATTTATGTTGTTGCGGCTCTTATCTTCATAGTTCGTCCCCTTCAAGTTCATTGGTGCAGTCGGGGGTTACACTTAACTTGGGCGGAAATTGCTTTTATTTCTTGGTTATCGCCGAGGGGCATCGTCGCTGCTGCAGTGGCTTCTCTATTTTCTACCACCTTAACGCAGGCAGGTATAGATGGAGGAGAAGCCTTGAGAGCAGCCGTTTTTTTAGTGATTACCTCCACTGTAGTCATTCAAGGTTTACTCGCAAGTCCCCTTTCTCAACTACTTGGTGTTCGCCTTAAGCAGGTAGGGTTTCTCATTTTTGGGGCTCATTCTCTCAGCCGACTGATGGCAAAAATTTTGCGTCACGCTGGAGAAGAAGTCACCCTTGTTGACCGCAGTGAAACCAATATTAATGCTGCAGATGCTTTAGGGTTTAGAGCCATAGATGGCGACGCTCTTTCCCCAAGCATCTTAAAGCGTGCTCACGTTGAACTTAAACGGTACATCATTTCAGCAACGGCAAATGACACCTTAAATTTGATGATTTTGAGGCGCTGCCGCCAGATATCGAAAAATGGCAAAGGTATGGTGGCAACTAAGTCACAACAATTTGACGACAAGTCCTTAAGCACAGCTCTTGCCTCACAAATGTTTGGTGGCCAATTTGATGTGAATGAATGGAGTCATATGATTGATTCTAACCGAGTGCAATTGATAAAAGCCAAAATAGAGTCCCCCAAGGTATTTAATGCTGCCGTCATAGACGGCTATTTTCAAAAAAAACCATTGCAAATGTTGCCTCTATTTTTAGAAGTAAAGTCAAATATAGAAATCTTTAGCAAAGAGAATGCTGCGCTTGATTGTCAGTTCCTCTATTTGCTTATCTACGCTGGGATTATCGATGAAGTTGAAGGAGAAGCAGCCCAGTGTGGTATTGGGAGTTTCAGCTATGTTCCTCTGAATTAATTCAGGCGATAAACACAAAGGGCACTTTATTCGTGAGGAGAGTTATACCAATTCTCCTGAACTCTACGCTCATGAACAAGATACCAGGCAGCGCCGGAATAAACCTTACCGAACTTTAGTAAGTCTGCATCTTCCATATTGCCATCTTCTTTAATAACAATATTGATTTGATCAAAATTATTTTTTTTGTCCTGCAAATTTGCAAAGTCGTTTTTTGCATGGTTAAAAGAATCATAAAAAATAACACCATATTTTTTGTTGGGGCTGCGTTCTTCCGGATGATTTTGTGATTTTACTTCAGGGGGGAGTTCCATAAGGTTTAAGCTCTCCGCATTTACCCGTCTCTCTCCAGGCTCTTCCTTAATGCTATGTGCTCCACGCTTATCATTTTTTGTGGTGTGATTTCGTTGATCAGAATATTTGGACTGGGGATCGTGTCTTGATTTATCGTCCTGGTTTTTAGAAAACGAAGACCCTGATTTTACACCTGGCGGGGTGCCAATATGATTTTTTTTAAAGGGTAGCTTATGGCGGGGATGATTGCCGGGTATTTTGTTAGGCCTTTTTATTTGGGGACTTGCTACATCTTTTTTAAGGCTCATGGGCTGAGAAGGATCCGAGGGCGCTGATACCCTCCCTTCTTCTTTTTTTGCTTCATTGGTAATATTTGGGCCAGCGGTATTATCAGCCGGTTTAGCAAAATGATTACGATTTCTTTGTCTGTTTTTTTGACTGCGTCGATTATTGTTTTTGTTGTTCATTTTTTTTTAATATTAAAAATTTTGTGTTAAGAGTAGCCTACCTGGTCCACATGTACCAATGCCATTTTTAGGGCTAAAAGATTAAAGCCCTATCGTCAGCGGTGTTTGTTTTACCACTTCGTCTGGTCCAAAATACTGCAAAGGTCCAGAGAACAAAAAACTATCAGTTTCTGCCCAGGAAGGCCTCATATCAACATAATGGCGAAATGCAGAGCTGTTTAATTCAACAAGTCCTTTTTTAATTACGGGTTTTTGTTTGCCGTGTCGGAGTTCAAAATCCATCATGTAGATAAGGGGGACTCCTATGGGCTCCCACTCTCGTATGATTTGGTTGAGATTTCTTATGACACTCATATAGCCTGTGAGCTGCAAATTAACAAGACCCGCCGCATTTCGTCCCAAGCTATAGGCATAACACGCATCAAAATAACTTGGTGCTGCGCAGCGCCCCTCATATCCAAGGAAGTGGCATTGACTGCTGAATTTTCCTTTATAGCGCCCATCTTTTTTAGCATCGGTTAAATATTTTTTGACGAGATCGCAGAGAAGCTTTTCGGTCTCAATTAAAGAAACTTGGACATTGCCATGGGGATCGCGCTCTAAAAGGAGTTGCTTGCGAATATCTCCAGGAAGGCTCTGATATGTTGAAAGCAAAGCAGGTGGTAGGCTTTGTTCCATTTTAGCTTCAATAGCACTCAAGCTAATGTTTGCAGGCATTTGAGCCATTTGTGTGCTGAGATCTTGGATAAGGAGCTTCATCTCCTCGATAAACTCAATGAGACCTTCAGGAACAAGAATGACCCCATAATTTAGACCCTTATTGCTGCGGGCAATAATCATCTCACCGATGGATTTGACGATGCTGCCGAGCGATTCTTTTTTGTCGGCCACTTCTTCGGACATAATGGCCATGTTTATGTGTGTTCTGAGGGTGGTTTCTAAGGTGATGTGACTGGCACTTCGCCCCATGAGGCGGATGAAGTGATAGTATTTGCGGGAGCTCATGGCATCTTGGGCGATATTGGAAACGATTTCGCTGTAAACACCCGCAGCCGTATCAAAACCAAAAGAGGTTTCGACAAAACGGTTCTTCAAATCCCCATCAATAGTTTTGGGCACTCCGATCACATGAACTGCCGACCCTTGTGCTTTAAAAAACTCAGCGAGAAAAGCTGCGTTGGTATTAGAATCATCACCGCCAATAACCACGAGTCCATCCAGCTGCAGCGTTTTAGCTGTTTTTAGGCAACTGTGAAACTGTTCTTCCGTTTCCAGTTTTGTGCGTCCCGTACCTAAAAAGTGAAAACCTCCTGTATTTTTTATGTTCTTTATATGATCTTCAGTTATTTCAAACGAATCATTATGGATAATTCCGCTGGGACCCCCGCGAAATCCATAAAGTTTAGCATCTCCGTGTAGTTTTTTTAGGCCATCATAAATGCCACACAGCACATTGTGCCCCCCTGGAGCTGGTCCGCCAGAAAAAACGACGCCAACCCGGTGTGCTTTGGCGGGGCTACTATCTGCGTGGTTTTTTGTCGTGAGTAAGCGGACGAGGGGAGAACCCGCAAGCTTAGGAAAATAAGGGGTTAAACGGGCCATATTCGCTTTGTTCGTGCCTTCTCCTGAGTCTATGATGTTCTCAGCATGTATTGTGTTTAAGGATTCAAGCACCTTGGGGTACTCTAGGGGCAAATCATTTAATACTTTATTAAAGTCTCGCATGGTGTTGACCTTTCCTGATCTATCTTGGTTTATCTGCTTTATTTAAGTTTATTTTTGACAATTTCGATACATTTTTCCATGGAAATACGTTCCTGCAGGCTTGTATCACGGTCGCGAATGGTGACGGTTTGATCCATTACGCTTTGATTGTCAATCGTGATGCAATAAGGCGTGCCAATTTCATCGTGGCGCGCATATCTTTTACCAATGCTTTGCTGGACATCGAGGCTAGAGTTTATTTTGTTGTCTAAAAATTCCTGCATCAATTTTTCGGCGAGCTCAGGTTGGCCATCTTTTTTAACAAGGGGCAGAATAGCTGCTTTATACGGTGCCAAACGGGGATGGAATTTCATAAAAAATCGTTCTTTTTTTACTCCTCCCGCGTCAATGCCTTCGTCCACACTCATGGCATCAAGCAAAAAGCACAATGTCGCTCTCGTTAAACCTGCTGAGGGTTCAATCACGTAAGGGATATAGCGGTAGCCCATTTTGCCGGTTTGCGGATCTACCTTGTTGGGGTCGAAATAACTGAGTTTTGTTCCCGTGCCTTCGCCATGTTTTTTAAGGTCATAATCGGTGCGGGAAGCGATACCTTCAAGCTCATCAAATCCCCACGGAAATTCATAATCTATGTCATAACAATTGTCTGCATAATGGGCGAGCTCTTCTGGGGCGTGCTGGCGAAGGCGGAATTTACTTTTATCGTTCGCTAGGCGGTGATACCAAGACATGCGCTCATTCTTCCAGTATTCGAGCCACTTCCCCTGGGTTCCCGGTTCACAGAAAAATTCAATTTCCATTTGCTCAAATTCGCAGGATCGAAATATAAAATGTTCGGTGACAATTTCGTTACGAAAGGCTTTCCCTTGCTGGGCAATACCAAACGGGACTTTCATGCCCATGCTTTGTTGGACATTGTTAAATTGAACAAATATCCCCTGAGCTGTTTCTGGCCTTAAATAAACAATACTTCGAGAGATAACATCATGAATGAGTTTACGCAGTTCTTCCGTGCTTGTTTGTTTATCAAGACGCTGAATTTCGGCGGCCAAATCCTGAATGGGATCAATAGGGCCAATGCTAGAGCGAAACATGCCATTAAACTGCCGTTCTTCGCTCAAATTAGGGCTACTACAGTTGGGGCATACATAATCGCGGGTCGCGGTACCTTTTAAGGTTTTGCCGTTTTTTTTGCCACCCTCAAGATAAGTCATTTCTGTACCTATCTCGATTTTGGGCGCTTTATCAGAACGAAAACGTTCTTTACAGTTGTGACAGTCTACTAGGGGATCTGAAAATGAGCTAACATGGCCAGAGGTTTCCCATACTTTTGGGTGCATCATTATGGAAGCATCCATGCCAACCATGTTTTCCTTGCGCGTGACGCATTCATGCCACCATTCCTGAGCAATGTTGCGTTTGAGTTCAGTTCCTAACGGCCCATAATCATAAGCTGATTTGAGACCGCCATAAATTTCGCTGCTTTGAAAAATGAATCCACGCTGTTTGCACAGAGAGACGAGTTTTTGCATTTTTTCATTTGGTGCGATCATCGGGTGTAACATACCTTATGTGAATGAAATTTTCGTTGTTTTGGCTTATTTTTCCGTGCCATGAATTAATGAGCTTCATGAATGGGTTTGGCAAAAATTGCCGTATACGCCGCATATAAAATCGAATATCTTTCCTAATATAGAAAAGGAATCCGTGATTTGCCGAAAAAAAACTCTCTCGAATATATCATAGACCTTAAGAATCATAAACTGCGCAATTAACTTCAAAGGCGTTTTTTTAGCGGGTCTTTTTTAGAGCTACTCATCTCAATATACGATAGGTGCTTTTATAATTATGAGTGAACAATGCCGTAAAGGTTGTGGGGCCTGTTGTATCGCCCTTTCTATTTCTTCCCCTATTCCTGGTATGGAGCAGGGTAAAGCATCAGGAACGCCATGCATCCATTTAGGCACAGACTATTCATGTCTTATCTTTGATGATCCCCAGCGCCCAAAAGTGTGTGCGAGTTTGAAGCCCCTAAAGGAAATGTGTCAAGATACCCGGGAAAGTGCTTTGGCTTATCTCTCTCATTTAGAAAATATCACCAGGCCAAATCAGGCTGCAGGCAAGATAACTTAATAAGGCAAAAAACTTTACCACACTAGTGATTTATGGTAGCTTTTTCCCTTAATATAATTTTGCCTTTGAGTCACATGAAGTGGTGATGCATGAAGGTGCATGGTATTTAAGCAAAAAAAAAGGAACGCGTATGTCAAACAGAACACCAGAAAATTTTCAGGTAACACCCAAGGCTGGTTTTACGGACTTCAAAGTTGCGGATATGACTTTAGCAACTTGGGGACGTAAAGAAATCGAAATGGCAGAAAAAGAAATGCCAGGGCTTATGTCTCTTCGCAAGGAATACAGTGGGCAAAAGCCTCTTAAGGGTGCCCGCATTGCCGGTTGTCTGCATATGACCATACAGACTGCTGTGCTTATTGAGACCCTCACGGATTTAGGGGCAGATGTTCGTTGGTCAAGCTGCAATATTTACTCAACTCAGGATCATGCTGCTGCCGCTGTTGCTGCTGCAGGTGTTCCCGTATTTGCCTGGAAAAATGAAACTGAGGAAGATTATTGGTGGTGTATTGAGCAGACTTTGATGTTTGGTTCTGAGCCTCTAAATATGGTCCTCGATGATGGGGGTGATCTCAGTCTTTATCTTCACGACAAGCGCCCAGAGCTACTGAAAAATGTGCGTGGCATAAGTGAAGAAACAACCACGGGTGTTCACCGACTTATTCAGATGTTTAACGAAGGCACCTTGAAAGTCCCGGTCATTAATGTCAATGATTCCGTAACGAAATCAAAATTTGACAATCTCTATGGCTGCCGGGAGTCTCTAGCTGATGGTTTAAAACGAGCTACGGATATTATGGTGGCAGGAAAAGTAGTCGTGGTAGCTGGTTACGGTGATGTCGGTAAGGGATGTGCTCAGTCTATGCAGGGTTTTGGAGCTCGTGTTATTATCACAGAAATTGATCCTATTTGTGCATTGCAGGCAGCAATGGAAGGCTTTGAAGTCACAACGATGGAAGAGGCTGCTCCCTTAGGCGATATTTTTGTGACGGCAACAGGCTGCTGTGACGTTATTACGGAAAAACACTTTATGACTATGAAAGATCAAGCGATTCTTTGTAATATTGGCCATTTTGATTCCGAAATTCGTATTGCTTGGCTCGATGACAACCCAGAAGTCAAGGAAATAAGCATTAAACCTCAGGTAGACAAATTTGTTCTGCCTAACGGTAAAGAGCTTATTATTTTGGCGCGGGGACGTTTGGTTAATTTAGGCTGCGCAACGGGCCACCCTTCATTTGTTATGTCATCTTCATTTACCAATCAAACAATGGCTCAAATTGCTCTTTGGACCGAGCCAGAAAAATATCCGCTTGGCGTTCATGTTCTGCCTAAAGAACTTGATGAGAAAGTGGCGCATCTTCACCTAGACAAATTAGGCGTGAAGTTGACCAAACTCTCGAAGGAACAGGCAAAATACCTAAATATTCCTCAAAATGGTCCCTTTAAACCCGACCATTACCGTTATTAATCTTAGGTATTTTAGTGCGTTAAAAAAAATTCGCTGTAAAGCTTATTTTAAAACGAACCAAGGAGGATAGGTCAAAGACTTATCCTCTTTTTCGTTTTAGGTTTGTATTTTGAATCATCGAGGAGAAGTCTCTCATTAAAAACAGACAAAATATTCATCGTGAGAGAACACTCAAAATGGGGTTTCTGTACTCATCTATTTATCTTTTTTTTCTCTTCCCCTATTTCTTCTAATTTGTTTTTTGCATCTTGCGTAAAAATATTTCTAAAGGACAAAATTTAGTAAAAGAAGACTGCAGAAGATTAGCACCAACAAACACGGTAAAAAATATCCAGTTTGGGTTGACATAATGTGCGAGAGCAACGCTTGCTAAAATAAAGGTACCGGCGAATGCTCTAACCTGATTTTCGGTGGTCATAAATTCTCCTAAGCAAAAATTATTGTAGCCATATAATTAGAGCTACTTTATATATTAATTACGTAATATAATGTATGCATAATATATGTCAAGGGTGATCTTTGCACTAAAAGAGAGTACATGACCGAGACAGTTAGTTATTAGCCTTCGTCATTAGAATAAGCCTATTTTTAAATTTATTTGTTTTAATTTTAATGAAACTATAAAAAAAATACCATTTAATATAGATGCTAGATGCCAGTATCATTTAAATAATTATTTATTTCAGCTCGTTAGCCTGATGTGTTTGTTTTTTCTATTAAAATAACCTTGACTTATTTTAAAACCCTGTGATATGGCCTTTATTGAACAGCACCAATTTAATTAGAAATCATTAAAATAAATACAATTTATATATAAGGATATAAATTTTTTATAAATAAATTATCTTTTTATTGAAGATTTTAAAAGGTCGAAAAACTCATTTATGGGAGCGTGTCCATGCCATTAAGAAAACAAAATATCCTACTACTAGGGCTTGTGTCAGCATTTATGTTGAATCTCTCTTGTACGCGCAAACCAAGAAAGCAAGTGGTTTATGGGTCTAGCGAGGGGATTTATACAAAAGAAGATTTTGTGTCAAGACCTTTTGTTGTTGGTGATGCGGGGACTCCTGCCTCGGTGGCGACATTTATTGATCAGGCGGTCACTAAAGAACAATCACAAAAAAAGTCTTTAAGCCTAGTGGCAGTAGCAGGCGATTTTCTCCATGCTGGAAGTGCGATTAGATTTACGGTATCAAGTCAATTTCTGACTTTACACGCGCAAGATAATGATAATCCTATAGCGCAGTGGAGCATTTCCGGACACTGTCAGCTTGAGCCACAACATAATCAAAAAGGTGAAGAAACCAGGTTCATCGAATATCGCTGCTCAAAGGGTACTAAAGATAATTTAGATTACCCTGCCTTTGCTGCGGATTATAACAATGTTAGAGTGAGAGATTTGGGGAATGTTAGCGAACTTGTCATCCCCAAAAGCCAAATGCTCGGCGAGTTAGGATTAGCACAAAGAACTTACACGGTGAAAACTGGGTCTTATAAGAACAAAGGCCTTGCCGTAACACAGGCGCGTGAACTTGTGCTTGAGGAGGGATTTACAGGATTTAATGACCTTCGTCCCGTCGAATTTGATGCACCAGATCTCCCCTTTGTTGCTTTCAATGATAAAATTTTGGCTGACATAGAATTTTTAGGAAAAGAAAACACCAGTTATCAACTGCGATTTCGTCTCACTGATCACCATTTGCTTGTGGAAAAGGTGGTTTCAAGTGAGGGCGTTGGTCCCCAAGAAAAAACGTATGCGCAAAAAATCGACGACAATCTCTATGCCGTAACCATTGTCGGCTATCCTATAAATACCCTTAAATATGAACACCAACTTAGTCAGGGTGAAAAAACCGTAAATTTTGTCGGTTTGGGCGTAACCAATATTGAGGAAGCCACCCATATTGTTATCAACGAAAAAATGCCTAGGAAATTTGCCTCTGTGCAAAAGCAGGATGTTTTTGACGCTGATTTTTTTAAGGCTGATGAAGAGTGGTATTTTGAACGGAGCCTTATCGATCGCCCTATTGATACTGTTATTGATGCATCTGTGGCTAACTTATATCCTGGTACCCAGCTTGCCGCTGGTAAAGTTAGAGTACATAAAAATAAAAACAGCGTACAGTTTCTCGATGTCAATATTCCAGAAGAAGCGAAAGGTATCGATGGCGAAAAATTAAAGCCACTCCTTGAAATCCCAGCTACCTGGGTCGATTTCCGGGTTATTACAACAGGCGGCGAAGCATTTCTTCGCGAAGAGTCTCTTGAAGATGGCCATCCCGGAGCAAATGAATGGGATAAAAGACAGTACGCCATTTTTCAATTTAACCGTGCTGATAACCTTAGCTCTGCGCGGACAGATGAATTTAAGCTTAAAAAATTAGAAATTGGTCCTAATTATATTGGCTTTCAGGTCTATTACTCTTCAGTAGGTCTAACCATCAAATACAGTATGGTGAAAGCGACTGAAAAAAATATTACTGAAAGAATATATCCCAAAGCAGACCAGCAAAAATTCGGCTTTTTTGCAACTTTGAAGAGTTTTTATCCAGGAATAACCAATGATAAACTCGAAATTCGTGATAAAAATATTGTGCTCCAGCGCGCAAATCCGGAAAGAGATCCTAAAAATGGTAATAAACCAACGGTTTGGATTCACCTCACCAAGGGTATGGAAAATGCCCCCTATTTAGTGGAGGCTGTACAAGAAGCCGTAGACTCCTGGACGAAAACCTTTGCTAAAGCTGCGGAAGGGACTGGTCAGGAACCAATCTCTGTCATGCTATCACCGGAATTAGTGGAAGTCGGTGATGTGCGGTATAACAAAGTTGTATTTTGGGGGTATGACTATGATACCCAGCCTTCTGGATACGGACCAAGTGTTACCGATCAAACTAATGGAAATATCGTAAATGCATCAAATCACATTTTTCTAAGAAGATACCGCGAGGTTATTTACTCCGAGATTAGAAGGTATATTCGTAATGAACTAGGCTTATACGAAGGCAAAATCCTTCTAAATGCTGATGTGCCACAAAATGGTAAGTTAGCAGCAGGCGGTGAAATCGATCTTATAAGTAAGGCTGCCGTTATAAACGGTAATACTGATTCTTCTTTTAATGCTCTTGGCTTAGGAAATGTAAATGAAAAATTAGGGTTAAATGGTAATGTTTCTCATCTCTATATTTCGCCGATTGAGGAAAAAATATCTGAAGTCGATTTTCATGATGTCTCAAGTCATCTCAATTTTAAAGAAAGTGGCCAATACCTTTTTGGCAAAGAAGAAATTGCGAATCTTAATAAGCGAAACCAGGAGTATGGACCAGCTGTCGTCAATACGATGCAGGTTGAAAATAATGGAGGATGTTCTTACCCCGGTGGCTTAATAAATACTTTTGAACAAATTCATGATCTGTGTGACGGAAAAAACGGCAAGGCAACTATATTTAAAGCGTACCTTGACGGCTTACGCCAACAGTCGTCAGCTACAGATCTCGCAAATGATGATTTGGCAAAAAGAGATGAGGCATTTTTTGATTGTGCGAAGGTCTTATTTAGAGAAAAAATTGCCTCGACCTTAGTCCATGAATTTGGACACAATTTTGGTATGAGTCATAACTTTGCGGCATCTGCCGATGCTGATAACTATTCACGTGATGAAAAAGGGAATATATTAGCAAGAATGTCCTCAGTTATGGAATATCCCGATGGAGATGAAGATAGTGCAAAAGTACCCGGGCCCTATGATATCGCAGCCATAAGATATGCTTATTATAACTCATTAGAAGTCAACGATCCACAAAGTGGGAAAAGCCATCTTATCAGTTTAAAGAATGGGCTAAATATAGATGAAAATATTAAAAATTCCTCTTATCCAAACGATCAAGCTAGAAAATATTTGTTTTGCATGGATACAGAAATTTTGGGTGATGCTCAGTTTCCGATAGACAAAGTTTACTGCCGCAGGTGGGATAAAGGGGCTACGGCAACAGAAAGAGTTGATGCTGCTATTGAAAGGATTACCCAATCTTTGATGACCGGAAGATCACGTTTTGATAGCGCAAATATTGCTGATGGGAAAGGTTTTGCTAAATGGATTTATGGCAGCGCATTTATTACATTGCGTATTATTTATGATGATTTTCGTTTAACTCTGGCCAGTAAAACCGGTCTTTCAGATAAGTATCTCACCAGTATTTCTTCTCAAAAAGAACTCGAGCAAGCTGTAAAAAATACTAATGATCCAGCCTTATGGGACTCTTATCTTGCTACACGCAAGGCCTATAAATTTCTTAAAGAACTAGCGTTAATGCCCTCCCTTTATTGCGTAGCTGTTGACGGGGAACGAAAGAAGATAAAATCTTTTGCATTTGATGATCTCAGGCAGAAAATATTCTTTGACACCCAAGCTGAATTTGGCAATGGTAAAACAGTAAACAACTGTCAGGAAGCAACACCTTATATCTTAGGATATGATGAAGTTGGTCAACTAGAAAACCCAACAGTCGAGACTGTTGGAAATGCGCTGAACGATCTAACAGCTTCCGCTGATCCGCTCAAAATCCTGACTAATGTTCCCAATTTAGAGATCGGTATTCTTTTCGTTAGAGCGCTAGCTATAGAGCTACTGTTTAGTCGTGATCCGTCTTCTGCGCTAACAATTCAAGAAAATTTCAAATCATCTTTTATGGATGAAAAAGAACTAAGAGACGATTTTGCTGAGGACTTCTTTACAAGAATATCGCATGGTGTCTCCTTTACAGAGGCTTTGACGGCTAATAAAGAAATTTTGCCACTCAATCTTGACCCTCAAGCCCCTGGCTATTATCAGAACTTCTTTTATGAGGAAAAGGGACTACTCTCGAGTATCTTTTTCAATTTTCTTACAAAAATTAGCCCTCCCGGCGTGCAAACTAAAAGACTAGATCCTTATTTAGTAAACATTTCAGGTCCCAATGATATTAAAGTACAAATGTCTGCAAGAAAAATCGATAGTGTTGATCAGTATTTCTATGAGATGGAGGCAGAGTATACGAAGGACAGAGCTGGTAATTTTTACTGGGCGACTGCAAAAGGAGAGAATGTTGTTGCCTATTCAGCAATCAAAGCTCTAAATGAAGTAAAAGCGTATCGTGAACCTAGCGCAGTTGAAAAATATGATGAGGCTACCTTCGATGCTTGGGTTAATAAAATGTATGGTATGGTCCTCTCCTTTGATCAGGCTATCAGAGTAATGGATCAAAAGAGTCCTCTATTTACAGCTGAAGCAGATAGATCTGTCGCTCCAAGCAAGGAAGATTTAGTCAAGCTCACTACGACAATTGAACAAATAATTAATATGCTGAAATCACAGAAAAAAATCAAGGAAGAAGAAATCCCCCGATTCTCAATGTTTGTTCAAGCTCTCATGAAGGTTAATTATTTTATTGGCTACACTGACGTAGAAATTCGTCAAAATGAAGAATTAAATTCGGGCTTTATATCATTTATGTATAAGTGGGTTCTAGATGATTACGCAAGGTATGAAAAATATATCAAGGAGCAGAGAGAATTTGATGCTAAGGTGGAAATACTTGAAAGTTTCCTCTTTTCTCAACTTGGGATTGCGAGAAATTAATTTTCACAGGTCATAGCTAACATACTAATAACCTGAGTCTTTAAAATAAGGCTATAATGATGAAAGTCTGCTATTTAAAATGTAGCAGGCTTTCTTTATTTTCATGGTTTTTAGGTAATATATAGGCATACCCTAAATAGCGCCCATGATGTGAAAAGCTTAACGAAATTTCTTCTCTATAATTATCGACAAAAACTATGGGCATCCCTCCGGGCGTTTTATTCCAAGTGATTTTTTTTGGTATGTGGTCTTTAAAGTAATTCTCTGCAAAAAAAAGGCGAATTTTTTCAGAAGCTTTTAGGTCTGGGATATTTTTAATTTTATGGTCATTAGTAAAGGCCGTAGAAATTTGGGTCAGGGGGCAGTCGCTGCATATAGCATGAAGCATATCCGCTTCTGTTCTCATATAGACGTTTAATATCTGAGTGCCAATCGCAACAGTATTTTGGTGGGGGTCCCAAACGATTTTTTGTGCTGAAAAAATATAATTTTCATCCAATTGACGGTAAGCTTTATATGCAGCTTCTTTTACCGCCCACGCTTGCCAAACAAACAAACGGCGAGAATTTTCGTCGTATTCGTTATAAATTTCCCATTCAAAGTCACTGAGAATGCGCCGCGGAAAACGCGGATGAAAGGTGCGACTTTCCCCTTGGAGATCAATAATATCATTGCCAATTAGCACAGTAGCACAACCTCAATGATGGCGTTTAATGCTCTAACCAGGGAGTTCTCAGGCGAGTTGCTTAGCTCTGTTTCTCTTGGTAAAGGGGACTATCATAAGATCACGATTAATCCTCCCAGTTTACCCATTTTTTTTTAAAGGACAGACGATAAAACCATTTGTAAAAATTCACTGGGGATTTTTATGCCCCAGTGATATTGGATTTTTTTAATGGAAAAGATATCCCTATGAGATGAGAGAACCTCGTTTATTTCTAATGGAGGAGTTTTCCAACTAAGGTAACGGCATCACCAACGGTGCTGATGGAATCAGCTTCTTCATCAGGAATTTGTACGTTAAAACGGTCTTCAAACTCAAGGATGATATCTACAAAACGAGCAGAGTTGATCTGTAAATCTTTTAAGAGTTCTGTTTCCATGCTAGCAGTTGCTAACGCACCTTGGTTACGCGTATGCTTACCAATAATACCGATGACTTCACTTAAAATCTTTTCGTTGTTCATTTCTGTCATGCTAGTTCTCCTAAAATTTTTTAAAGATGATACACGAATTGACATCGCCAAAACCAAAACTAGCTTTGGCAGCTATAGATATATTTTTCTCCACGGATTTTTGCGGAACGCACTGGGAAAATGCGCTTATTTCCGTATGAAAATCTTCGCAGTTAAGCGATCCGTGGACAAAGCCCTGATTGAGCTGAAGGAGCGTAGCGACGCATTCAATTGCTCCCGCAGCTCCTAAACAGTGCCCTATCATGGACTTGGTAGAATTGACTAAAGGCATCTCTGTGGGTTTGCGCTCTAAAGCTTCAGACCAATTTTTCATTTCATGCGGATCCGCCATCGTCGCCGTCAGATGGCCATTGACATAATCAATGTCTCCTGGCGCAATGCCACTGTCAACTACGGCAGAGCGTATACAGGCTTGCACGCCTTTTTTATTGGGAGCGGTCATACTGCCACCTTGTCGCATGCCGCCGCTATTGATAGCTGTGCCGAGGACTTCGCCATAAATACGTGCCCCTCTTGCTAAGGCAAGCTCATAATCTTCGAGTATTAAGATGCCAGCACCTGAACCCGGGGCAAATCCCGCAGCACTTGCACTAAGGGGGCGAGATGCGCTTTCGGGTGTATCATTATATTTGGAGATCAGGACACGCATGGCATCAAATCCAGCCCAAACATAAGGTCCTGCCGCCTCACTACTTCCCACAATCATTCGTTTAGCAAGTCCATGACGAATGCGGTCTGCTCCCATTATGATTGCTTCGGTGCCCGTACTACAGGCACTGCTATTGGTAGTGACTTGATTACCTAGGGCAAAAATTCCGCCCATAAATGCGCTGACCGAGCTGCACATCACTTGCTCAACAACGGTGCTTCCCATACGGCGAACGCGGCCAGTCTGTAGCGCGGGATAAACTTTTTCAGCAAAAACGTCGATGCCACCAATACCTGTGCCAATAATGGCCCCCGTATCATGATCGACTTCATCGCTATTTTCTTCAGGGATCACGAGTCCGGCATTTCGGTAAGCATCAATAGCAGCAATGCCTGCATATAGCATGGCGTCACTTAAGGCATAAAGTCTGTCCTGAGCGAAATATTCGTTTTTAACATCGTCTAGGCTTCTGGGTTTACCGCCTACCTGACAGGAAAATTTAAGCTCCTGCAGTTCACTAAAAAACTTGATGCCTGAAGTACCATTTTTTAGTGCGGCGCTAAACTCTTCTAAGCCACGACCATTTGGTGCCACCACTCCCATTCCTGTAACGACAACTCTTTTTCTTGTCATTGCTATCCTTTTATCAATCTAGTGTCATTGTCAAAAGTGCCATGTGATGACACTCTGTTAATTATTTATTACTTACTTAGCCGAAATCATTTCACCAATTCCAGAAAGCTCTGCAGTCGCCACTAAAGAACCATCATCAAGGTACATTTCGGCAAAGGTTTTGAGTTTTTTCCTTCGCCAAAATACTTTTTTTGCTTTTATGGTTACATGGTCTCCTGGGTAAACTTTTTTCATAAAGTCGGCATTGACGCTTGTAAACACAGTACGTCTGGAGGTGATCTCTTTGAGATTTTCTGGGGTCAGTTTATGTCCCGCAGGAAGAGTCTCGAGGGTTTCTTGTAGGGCCAAATATATGCCAAAAGCGACTACGCCTGTTTGCGCAAGTGTTTCAATAAGAATTACTCCAGGCGTAATTGCCTGATCCGGAAAATGCCCAGGATAAAACCACTCATCTTTTTTAAAGGTATATTCACCCTGGATATGTTCATGGTCGACTTCGACTATCCGGTCTATATAACGAAAGGGTTCCTGCTGAGGAATCAAGTTTAAAATTGTACTTCGCAAATCTTGCGGTGATTGATCAGCGCCCATCCATTATCCCTCCTTTGGCATGAGGAGAATGAGGGTTCGGATAATCACTGTATGTAATTCCTGTAAACACCCCTACTTTTGCCCCTTCTATGCGGTAGATAAGTTCATCGTCAACATAAACCAAACCGTTGCCTATCGCAACCGCTGCGCCACTTTTTTCCAGGATAGAAAAGCGCCTAATTTCTACTTCATAACGCACTTTAGTGTCAAAAGGTCTAATCTGACCCATAAATTCAATTTCTTTAGCGCCGAGAGCGCGCCCGGCACCCACAGCGCCATTAAGCGAGCAGAAAAAGCCAACGAGCTGCCATATAGCATCCACCCCAAGGCAACCAGGTTGGACAGGATCTTTGTGAAAGTGGCACTGAAAAAACCACGCGTCGGGATGGACGTCATATTCGGCCACAATTTTTCCCTGGGTTTTTCCTCTTGTTATCGAGGTTACCCGATCAAACATCAAAAATGGGGGTGAGGGCAATTGAGCAAGCCCTCCTTCTGGAGGATCTTCAACCAGGTTTCCTTTTGCTGCTGCTAAAAGATCAATTTTAGTCAGTTGATTAACTTCTAAAAATTCTGCGTAACGCACATTATATCCTTTATTTTAACCTGAAATATGTTCTCCGCCATCAATACGAATCAAGGAGCCATTAATCCATGCTGCTTCTGGTTTGCTGAGCAGCCCAATAACTTTAGCGACATCTTCTGGAGTTGTGAGCCGTCCCAATGGGTTTCTTTTTAGAGCGCCACTAACCATATTCTCGTGCCCAGGGATGAGTTTTAAAGCGGGTGTTTCAGTGATGCCTGGCTGCAAAATATTACAGCGAATGCCGTGAGGGCCGTATTCTACCGCTATTGAGCGACTAATGGACTCAAGAACACATTTGGCCGCCGAAACGGGCGCATAACCTGACCAGACCACACTATTACCTTCTGACGTCAAGCCAAAAACCCGCGAATCCGGCGCAAACATCTTCCTCTTAAAAACGGCTTTTACCCAGGAGAATAGGTTAATGCCCATATTGTAGATCGTTTGACTAAAATCTTCATCGTCACATAAAATAGAATCTTCTCCTGACAAAGGTGGGGCAATAGGTTTAAGATTGCCTAGAGCTACTGAGTGCAATAGAACACCGACTTTACCTGAACCGAGTTCATCTGCCAGCTTTGTCAATATTTCTTCCTGGCCTTCGGGAGTTAAGGCGTTGGCATTAATAGAACAAAACTTAATGGGATGTTTTTGAATATCCTGAAATTCTTTTTCTATGCGAGGCCAAGCGCCTTTTCTGTCGCGGTGAACGACAAAAATATTCATGCCATTTGCCGCTAGTTGCTTAGCGGTTGCTAGGCCAAAACCGCTTGATCCACCTAAAATGAGTGCCCAATTATTTTCGTGCATGAAGCTGTACCTTTATTTAAAACTTTCCTGCTGCCACTCAATATAAAGTGAGTATCCCAAAATGTCCCGAAAGCAATTGTCAAAAAAGCGTAAAAGTTTTGTTTATCTGGAGTAAAAACTCAATTCTTCCTCCTGTCGATCGAGGAAAGAAAACGATGGAGAGCTATTTTTCACGTTTAAGACCTCTTCGGATGAGGAACTATCATGTGTAGGCTAAGCTTTCTTTATGTCTCCTACCCCCTATAAATAAAAACCATTCCCTTGACATAAAGTACTAGCATTCCCCATACTTATGATACGAGAGTTATTAATGCTTAATTGCTGTCCTCAATGTATGTTAATTTTTCACAAAAATTACAAGTGATTGGCAGGTTTAAAGGTGGGCGGATGAATTGCGGCAACGCATAGCAATTGAGATGGCGAAGTTTGTTTGTTTTAATAGGCCAAATTCCTAAACTGTCTGGAGGACATTTTTATGATTAAGAAGGTAAATTTTTTCCCAAAAATCATATTGATCGTTTTAGGGGTCGGCCTGGTCGCCTTGGGGGTCTACTCGGGAATTGTTAAAAAGAGTTCCTCAGATGTCGCTTCCGAAGAAACAAACTCTGAAAATAAAAAGAGTGTTTTAGGAGGTGACGATTTAGCTCAGTCTCAAAGTGATGCGGCTCAAAAAAGCCCTGAGGAAGAGGCTATATTTGCCCTGACAAAAAAATTTTTGCAGCTTAATCATGACACCGATAGCCTTTTCTATACGACGCGAGAACTTATGAAGCACGGCGACAGTATTAAAAAAGTAAAAAGTGATGATGAAATTAGCGCCGAATGGCAACGGACAAGCGGTGAGTTTTCTACAATATTTAATAAACTCAATGAGGAACTTGAGGAAATTAAAAAAGGCAAAGGGATTCCTCTTAAGTCTTATCATGGCTGGGTTGCCAATTTGAGCGCCTATTCTATGCAGCTTCGGATAAAATTTCGCGAAATGAATGGGGCACTTCTCAAGAAAAAAGACCATCGGTTTGATTATTTTAACGAGCGTGTAGAGGAACTGGAAAAGATACTCAATATGCATCTCAATCCCAAAGATGGAGAAGATCCCCATTGACAAGTAAGCGATTGCCTCACCATCTTGCTGCGTTACAGTTTATACTTCAGGGACACTGATCACGATCTTGATTGAGCTTCATAATTATCCAACCTTGGCAAAGGCAAAAACCAGGTCTATCGCCCTCATTCGCATGATTTTTATTACATCCGCCCTGGTCTATAGGGCGATTTTCTTTATTGATAATGCAATTTTTTACATCTTGTAGAGAAGCAAGATTAAATTTAGTTTGCAGTATTTGCGTAGCTTCGTGATGGGAGCAGGTTTCATTATATTGTGTGCTGTTTAAAGAATTATCGAGAGGAACTGACTTTTTTGCTGAATCTACAGGCTTGTCATTTCCTGTATTTGTGCTTTCTGTTTTTTGATCTTTTGCTGCTTCTAGGTCATCAGACTCTTGTTCCGTGCCTGTTATGGGTTGAGTTTGTTCTTCTCTTATGGCCACTTGGACTCGTGTTGCCGCTTCGCCAGGATATGTTGCTATGGTTTGAGAAATACCGGCACTGTTATAGAGAACCCTAATGGCATTGACTTGGGGACGCTCACTCGGTATTAAGGCTTGCAATGTACTCGAAGGATTTCTCTTATAAAAAAAGGCAGTGGATCCCCCAGAATCAAGCTTTAGTGCTCTTTTTAATCCAAGTTTTAGAAACAGGGCATTTTGCTCTACATAAGTGCACTTCAAGCAGGAAAGCAGGGCAAGTTTATTTCCTGATTCATTTACGGCAACAGTAGAATAGTTATAAGCAGCAGAACTCCAATTTTGGCCTTCTATTCCAAGTTCGTTATTATTTATATTTATTCTTTCCACATTGTTTTCATTTTGCATCTTTGGCTTCACGTTCCAAAATGCATAGGTTTTTTGAATATCAAAGGCGGGTCCGCCCGAGATGGCTGTTTCAATATTTTTTAGTTGTTGGCAGTCGTAATTTAAGTTACCAGAATATTCATCATTTGCTGCTGTCTGGCAATATTAAGAACACCATTTTCGGGATAATTTGCCCAACAGGGGACTTGTGCTATGGACCCCATCTGGACATGCGTTGTCGTGGATTGTAGAAAAAAAGTGCTCCTTCGATTTCTGACTTGTATGATTTTTCCATTTTGAATAAAAGTGCCTTCAGGATAAGGCTGATCACTAAAATAGTCCCCATTTATAACCGCTACAGTCTGTGCCTCAGCGTTTTTAGCGATCATATTCGTTATGGTCATTTTTTGTTGATTTTCAGGAAATCCATTACTAATCGTATCTAGATGAATTTGCGGGGAAGACAAATCAATCCAGAGCAAGTGTATGACGGCGCTGCTTGAGAGCGAGGAATGCAGTTTAAAATACTGTAGTCCTTTATATTCACCAGAACTTTTATCTAGGCAATCAAATGCATATTCCCCCTCAGAAAAATTTGGCACAAAGTTCCGTTTCCTCTGCAGAGGAAAAATCAATTATTTTGCCATCAATAGGACTTGAGGTTTGGGAAGGATGTAGGACAAATTGCGTTCCCAATCTGGGTTTACATTGTGGGAATAGTGAAAGGAATCCCGTTAAAAAAAATAATTTATTTAAAGATATTAAATTCATAGAGAACTTATCGGTTTTTTCTATTATAGACTTTAGTGAGCGTTTTTTCTCTAAGCTATTTTTAGTAACATGTGAAAGCGCTTGAGGGCAAACTATTCAGAATGATGCGGCATAAAGATTTTTGCCAATTTTTTCGGCGGATGACGGGGCTTTAAGTGCC
Source organism: Oligoflexia bacterium (assembly GCA_030432875.1). GTDB lineage: Bacteria > Bdellovibrionota_B > Oligoflexia > Oligoflexales > JAGOVF01 > JAUILP01. Next base: position 21,127 of record JAUILP010000029.1, read on the forward strand.
TAAGTAGATTGTAAAATATCGAAATAATACGCGAAACATGCTCAAAAACTCTTGTTGTCATCACAGCTCTGACTGGAAAAAACGTTTCTATCTAGCACTGGGGATAATAGGGTCAATTTTTTTCAAAAGCTCTTCTAAAATGACTTCAGGTTTATGCTGGAGGCTCGCCTCTGGAACCCCCAAATAAATCCTGATGCGGTTACTGGCGACAATTTTATAAAAATTGGGATGGGACTGGACGAGTTTATTGATATGCGCCCCGTGCGATCCTGTGCTCACGGCAAAAGAAAGTTCATACTCCTTTAGGGAAACCGTGGTAATCGAGGCGATTTTTGCCCTTCTGAGAAGCTGTTTCAGCAAAGCCATCCTCAGTAAAATATCCATTTCCCGTGGCAGAGGACCAAATCGGTCCATCACTTCAGAGCGAAGGCTCTCTATGCGCTGTTCATCGTGCGCCATAAATAGGGCTTTATAATAGGAAAGGCGGATATTTTCCGCTTTTATGAAGTCTTTGGGAATATGGGCCGGTATGGGCAGTTTTAGTTCAGGTTCTGTTTCAAGTTCAATGGTTTCACCCCGATATTCGGCTACTTTTTTCCTAAGCAGCTCCAAATAATAATCAACACCAATACCTGCAATGTGACCAGATTGGCCCGCGCCTAGGAGTTCTCCTGCCCCACGGATTTCCAGGTCTCTCGCTGCGACATGATACCCCATGCCGAGATCTTGATAAGTGACAAGAGTAGAAAGACGCTCATGGGCTTCATTTGTCATCGCTTCACTGTGGGTCGTCAAATAACAGTAGGCTTGCTGAGAAGAACGCCCAACCCTACCGCGAAGCTGATGAAGTTCTGCTAAGCCAAACCTGTCAGCATTTTCCACGATCAAAGTGTTGACATTAGGCATATCGATCCCGGATTCAATTATTGTCGTGGTCACGAGAACGTGAAATTCTTTATGTAAAAAACGCCAAAGTGTTTGTTCTAATTCATCAGCGGGAAGGCCGCCGTGTATAAAGCCAAAACGGACCTCGGGGAGTTCTCGCTGCAAAAGGTTCATTATTGAGGCCATATCTTTAATGCGGTTATGCAAATAAAAAACCTGACCCCCGCGGCCAATTTCACGGTTAATAGCTTGCTTTATGATGGCAACATTAAAAATCATGACGTAGGTATGTACCGGCAGTCTGGCGACGGGCGGGGTGGCAATCAGCGACATGTCGCGCAGACCCATCAAAGCCATATTAAGTGTTCTGGGTATAGGAGTTGCTGAAAGCGTGAGGACGTGACAGTTTGTTTTGAGGCTTTTTATTTTTTCTTTATGACTTACCCCAAAGCGCTGTTCCTCATCGACGATAATAAGACCTAGTGATTGGGGGATAACATCGGACGAGAGAATACGGTGGGTTCCGATAAGAATATCCAGTTTGCCTTCTGAAAAATCCTTGATATTTCTTTTTATGTCTTTACTGCGAACAAAGCGGTTTACTTGATCGATGCGCACGCCAAATTTTTCCATGCGCTGCCTAAAGGTCTGCAAATGTTGATAACAGAGCACGGTTGTCGGGGCAAGTACCATAACTTGAAAACCCTCTAACACAGTGCGCATCGCCGCGCGCATCGCCACTTCTGTTTTTCCAAAGCCCACGTCGCCGCAAATTAGGCGGTCCATGAGGCCATCCTTCAGGAAGTCTTGTTCAATATCGGCGATGGCGCTTATCTGATCTTCCGTCTCTTCAAAAGTAAAATCAGCTGCAAATTTGATGTAAGTTTCGCTAGCAGGAGCGTAGGCTGAAAATTTGTGGATTTTTCGCTCGGCTTCAATTGCCAGCAGTTCTCGCGCCATGTCTTCAGCGGCTTTTCGGGCCTTGTGAATTTTGCGTTCCCAGGAATCCCCGCCGAGTTTATCTAAATGGGGATTTTCACTGCTTGCTGCGGCAAATTTTTGTACGAGACTGATGCGGTCTATGGGCAGGTATAACTTATCGCCATCACGGTACTCAATATTGATGAGATCATAATCTTCTTCTATTATTTTTAATGTACTTAATCCTAGATAACGTCCTATGCCAAAATGCTGATGCACGATTAAATCACCCGGATGAAGATCGCGCATTTCTGAGGCTAATTGGCGAAATTTTTGCACGGACGAGACTTTTTTTCGATTTCCCTTTGTACCAAAAAATACCGTATTGCTCAAAATTAGAGCTTGAGATGACTCATCGAAAAAATTATGAGGAAAATAGGCATTGATGAGATAGATAGTCTTTTGTCCCGGTTCCTCATGAATTTGCGGATAAAAAAGATCCGAAACTTCGACGAAAGCTAAATCATAGAAACTAAGCAAATTTTGCATGCGCTCTAGATCACGCTCACTGGGAATGGCAAAAAATATTTTGATTTCCTTTTGAAGGAGCGCTTCCTTCAGTATCGCAATGAGAGCATCAAACCCAAGTTCTTTTTGGGTGACTGCCTCAATTTTATCGTACACCTGAGAAATAGGTGTAGGGACAGCGCTAGACCGTTTGGGTGTAATTTCTTTTTTGGGAGCAGGAGCTTTTTTCGATGAAAAACTAGCCATAAACGGCTGCGGCGCATCAGAACCCATAAAATATTCGCAAGCAGCGGGTAGGGGTTCGTCATTATCTTGATCAATGGTATGGGAAGCATTCTGCTCACCGATAAATTCGCTATATTGTTCTTCTAGGTGAGTGCGATTTGATAACAGTATGAGGGCGCTGCTACTTTTTTCTATATGGCTATAGGTGGGACATTGCTCAAGACGAAGCAGGGGAAGATATTTTTCTAAACCGACAAAACTTGGGATGCTACGCAACTGATTGGTTAAGGCATCGCGTTTTTTATTGTCCCAATTACGTGCGATAAATATATCATGTATTCGCTGAAGAACCTCCGTCTGCTTATTCTTGATAGGCTCACCCTCCCAAAGAGGGCTGATAAAGGCTACCTCTGTTTCATCCTGGCGTAACTGCGTTGCCGGAAAGAAATACCTAAGGCTCGAAACTTCGTCAGCAAAAAAATCAATGCGAACAGGAAGATCATGAGCGGGAGAAAAGACATCTAGGATTCCCCCCCTATAAGAAAACTCGCCTTGATTTTCGACCTGTGGCATCTCGCGGTACTGCAGTGTCCTCAAGTGTTCCAGTAGGTCATCAAAATGGAAAGCCAGCCCCCTGCGCAAAACACGGCTTAGATTTTTAAAGTTAGGCTGGGGTGCCGTAAACTGCATAAGCCCCGGAAAGGTAGTACAAAGCAGCAAAAAATAATCATCACCATAGCCACTTAAATAGCTCAGACATTTTAGGCGCTGCCCCCATTTTTCATGATTTTGGGCGTAGCGCTCCATTCCTGCGTAGGAGACAAAGGGCAAAAAACAGGGAATGATTTTTTTGCTATGTTTTTTAGCTAATTGATGCAGCCAGTCATGACCGCTGAATTCGTCGAAGATGCGGTGCGCTTCTTTTTCTTGGGAGCAGACAAAAACCAGAGTGTTTAGTTCAGAGGTTTTTTTTGTGTGGATCCAGCTATAAATGGCTTTTTGGGTATTGAAAAAAATATGACTGTACTCGATGCCGGTCGCACTGGGGTATTCATAAATTTTTTCTGCCTGAAAGCTCATCATTTGTAGCCATTTATCATAGAATTATCTTAAGTTTTGGGGGGGCAGGGGTTTTAGAAAAATTTGCGTGTGAATTAAGCCCCAAAAAGCGCTACCGTGTTTTATTTTGTTGTAGCTGACCCGTAAAAAATAGACCTGCCGTAAAAAACAGTATTATGCTGATGATTTGCGAAGGCGACCATCCTAAAAGCTCACCACCTCGAAAATCATCGCGGTAAAATTCAAGAAAAAATCGTAAGACGGCGTAATAGCCAGCACATAAAAACCCAACAGCTCCCATTCCCCACCTTTTTTTTATTTGGGGATAGAGAAGTGCGGCCAATATGAGTCCGAGGACTGCGATACTGCTTTCAAGCAGCTGAACAGGAATTCTGGGAATACCGTCCTCTAGGTTGGGGAAGACAACAGCCCACCAGGGTACTGGTTCCCCTGGATGCAACTGGGCAGCTCTCCCGTAGTCATCTCCGTTAAGAAAGCAGCCAATTCGGCCTATAGCCAAGCCAAGTAATGCCGAAGGAGCAAGAATATCAGCCAAAATGCGCCACGAGGTGGGTTTGTAAATTAGTCCATAAAGAAGGATAAGAAAGGAAGCAAAAATTCCGCCACCGTAAAAAGTTAAGGGACCAAGGCGAAAAAGCCCTAAAATACCATCGACAAAGGAATCAGGGCGCTCTTCGACGAGTATGGAAAAACCGCGGGCACCAAAGTAGCCCGCTATATAACCAATAACAAATATGATATTTAAGTGGGCTAGGGTCAGCTCATTAGGGTAAAAACGATTGCGAAAATAGGTCATGCATAAAAAAGATCCCCAGGCTGCTAGGACAAAAAAAACGTGCCAGGAGGGGAGATAGAAATTTCCCCAAGAGATGAGAATGGGATACATCTCATCCTTTATTAATCATTAGAGGTTTAGAATAGTCAGCCATTTTATTCAGGAGCGGCCCAGGCAATACGGTACCAAGGGCTATAATCAATACCACCAGAATACCAACCACAAAGGCTGTGATTTTGCTGCCACCGCCTGGCGATGTTTCACGTTGCCCCGTTGGATCGCGCATATACATATTGACGACAATCCTCAAATAATAATAAAGGGATACAGCACTTCCTAAAATCCCCACAATGACTAAACTGTATAGGTGTGCGTCCAAAGCGGCTTTAAAGAGAAAAAACTTGCTCATAAATCCGACGGTTGGGGGTATACCGGCAAAACTTAGCATGCAAACAGCGATACTCAGCGCCGCAAACGGATGCTTTTTAGCAAGACCATGAATATCCATCAAATTGAGATTGATCCCAGCATCCTCTTCCAGCCAAATCAGAACGCCAAACACAGCGATAGACATGATGGTGTAAGCGATCAGGTAAAAGAGAATAGCATCGTAGGGAAACGCTGTATTGCTGGTTGTCGCCGCCGCAGCCAAGCCAATAGCGAGATAACCACTGTGCGCAATAGAAGAATAGGCCAAAATACGTTTGATACTAGTTTGTACAAGAGCAAAAATATTACCGATAACGATGGTCGCAATAGCCAAAACACTAAAAAAGGGTTGCCAGGTTTCTAAGGTCAATGCTGGCGTAAAGCTTATGACACGAAAAATCAGCAAAATGATCGCAGTCTTTGCCGCTGTTGCCATAAATGCGGTCAATGCTGTTGGTGCTCCTTCATAAGCATCAGGAGTCCACATATGAAAGGGGGCAAGTGCCATTTTGAAGGTGAGGCCGATGCCAAACATTATGAGCCCGCTCAAAAAATAAAGCCAATTTGGACCATTATAAATTTGACTGATTTGGCCAAAAATTTGATCTATACCTAAGGTCCCCGTTGTAAAATATAAGAGTCCCATGCCATAAAGTAAAAAAGCCGCTGAAATTGAGCCAAGAATAAAATATTTTAGAGCGCCTTCCTGCGAGCGTTGATTCGGATTGATATAGCCGACCAAAGAGTATAAACCAATGCTTGAGAGTTCTAACCCCACAAAAACAGAAATGAGGTCGGTGCTGGAGATAAGCATGAGAAATCCTGAGAGCACCATCAAAAACAAAGTGACGACTTCACCTCTAAAGAATTTTTCCCTCAGTGTTGAAAAATATACAAATAGTACAAGCACAATACTGGCTGAGATCATCAGGGATTTACCATAGATGGAAAGCATATCAGAAATATAAGCACCACCCAAAAAATAACCGCCTGTTTGATAAACTAGGGCAGCGATGAGACCCACTAACAAAGTAAATAGAAGAGCTGCAGGAGACCGGAAGCCTTTAGAAACGCCTTGCAACAAGGATATAATTGAGGCGAGACATAAAACTAATATGGGAAAAACTGCACTATAAAACTCGGAACCGATGGTTGGCAAAGGGATATTCACAAATTCACTCCTCAAAAAAATCCCGAAAAATGCTCTTTACGCAAAAAACGACTCTAACGGAAACTGTTAAGCTGTTAAAACACATTATTCACCATGAAATTTTGCACTCTCGCTCCAGCCTGTATTCTGAAGCTTGCTATCAGGGGAATCCAGGTGATTCTCCACAACAGATACTTCGTACTGCCGGTAATTCTTCGCAAAATATTCAACAGATACTTTCACTTTATCTAAAAATATATTAGGGAATATACCCATAACAAAAATCAAAACCGCTAGGGGAGTTATATAAAGAAATTCGCGCCCATTTAAATCCGCCAATTTTTCATTGTCTGCCTTGGTGACATTGCCAAATAAAATACGCTTGACCATACTTAGCATATAGACTGCCCCAAAAAGGACACCGAGTGAAGCAGCAAAACTCACAATGGGGTAAACTTGAAACATCCCCAGCAAGATCAAAAACTCGCCAACAAAACCGCCTGTACCGGGAAGACCGACACTACTCAGGGTCGCGATGATCAGCATAACCGCATACCAAGGCATGACTTTTGCCAGACCACCAAACTCTTTTAAATCACGGGTGTGGCAACGCTCATAAATCATACCAACAAGAAAAAACAGCGCGCCAGTGCTGATACCATGATTGATCATCTGATAAACAGAACCCGTTAAGGCTTCTACAGACATTTCGCCAGCACCGGCATAAAAACCAACGCAACCGAGAACAACAAAACCGAGATGGGAAACTGAAGAATAGGCAACAAGTTTTTTAGCATCTTCCTGCACCCAAGCAGTGAAGGCACCGTAAAGAATTCCAATAATACCCAGTAGCATAATAGCCGGAGCTAAGGCTTCCGTGGCTTCGGGGAACAGAGGTAAGGCAAATCTCAAAAAACCGTAGGTTCCCAGTTTCAGTAGAATGCCAGCCAGCACGACGGAGCCTGCTGTTGGCGCTTGCACGTGGGCGTCAGGTAACCATGTATGAAAGGGCCACATCGGAACTTTAATCGCGAAGGCGACGGCAAAAGCCAAAAAATACCAGATTTGCTGCGGATAGGGTATCTTGACTTTGTATAGGTCGATCAGACTTGTGGAATAAACACCGAATTGACTGTGATATTCAATATACATGAGGATGGCAGCCACAAGAAGAAACAGGGAGCCCACAACGGTGTAGATGAAAAATTTGTTGGCAGCATAGATACGCTCTTTACTTCCCCAAATCCCAATTATGAAATACATGGGGATGAGCATCGCTTCCCAAAATAGATAGAAAAAAACCATGTCAAAAGCGAGTAAGGCACCAAGCATTCCTGTTTCAAGAAACATAAAGAGAGACAGGAAATAGCGCTGCCGAGACTCCACAACATGCCACTGGCTGATCAAGATAAGGATAGTTAAAAAAGTCGTGAGCATAACCAAAAGAAGACTGAGTCCATCAATACCCACAATATACTTGATGCCAAGAGCAGGAAGCCACTCATAAGCCTCAACAAATTGCAAACCGGACTGTGAGCCATCAAAATAGAACCAGACATGGAGTGACCATAAGAACGTTAAAAATGCTCCAAACATCGCGACAGTGCGAGCGATTTTAACATTTTTAATTCCCAGTAAACCCACCCCGAAAACTAGGGGCGTAAAAATCATCAGCGACAAGATTAGATCATTAAGCATAGAGAACACGTTGAGACCCTCAATTAAAAACCGCTATTTAGCATTTCTTAAGCCATCATATATATAAGGAGGAATACAAATCCAAAGACCATGAGCATTCCACTTCGGTGCACACTTCCTGTGGCGCGTAGACTAAAAAAGGCTCCACTAAAAGCGCAAGCGCGCCCGATGCCATTAACAATTCCGTCTACGACAATAACGTCCACAAAAGCCCAGAGAAAATGGGCCATTTCCCGGCAGGGGCGAATAAAAACTCGCTCATAGAGTTCATCGACAAAATATTTGTTTGACAGAAGAGTGAACAGCGGCGCGAAAGTTCGTGCCAACGTTTCCGTAATGGGGGCAAACCCTTTGCCATAAAAAATGATCGCGGTAAAACTTGCAATGAGCATAAGGCCCACACTGGCTCCCATTAAAGCCCACTCTAAGCCATGACTATAGCTTGCGTGGAGAAAGGCCCAATGTTCATGCATGCTTTCCGGGATACTGAGCACTGGGGCCAGATAATGCTCAAAAATATTGGATTCAGCATGCCCAAATAGCGAACCCAGAAGAGGGGGAATCCCTAGATAGCCAATACCAATACTCAGGGCCGCTAGTACTAAGAGAGGTCCCCACATGACAGGAGAGGTCTCATGTAAATGTTTGCGGGTGTGCTCATCAGAACGGTTGGGGCCGTAAAAAGTGAGGAGAAGCACACGGCACATATAAAAAGCCGTCATGCCTGCGGTAATGGTAGCCATGATCCATAGGAATAGGCCAAAGCCCATGTGCTGACCGCCGATAAAGGATTTCCAAAGAATTTCGTCTTTTGAGAAAAAGCCGCTTAAGCCGGGAAAGCCGATAATGGCAAGCACACCAACAAGAAAAACGAAATGAGTTATAGGAAGATGTTTTCGCAGTCCCCCCATTTTGCGGATATCTTGTTCATGATGCATAGCAAAAATAACGCTACCAGAACCTAAGAACAACAGTGCTTTAAAACAAGCATGGGTTAGTAAATGGAAAACACTGGCATCATAGGCACCAACACCTGCCGCTAAAACCATATAGCCGAGCTGGCTTACCGTGGAATAGGCGAGAACTTTTTTGATGTCGTACTGCACCATAGCAATGGTTGCCGCAAAAAAAGCCGTCAAGACACCAACTAAAGCCACGATCATCATCGTGTTGGGCGATAGGTAATAGAAGAAGTTAAGCCGGGTCATCATATAAATACCCGCAGTGACCATCGTTGCCGCATGGATCAGTGCTGAAACAGGCGTGGGACCTGCCATAGCATCGGGAAGCCAAATATACAGGGGAAGCTGCGCAGATTTGCCGCAAGCACCAATAAATAAAAACAACGTGATCCAGGAGACACTTTGGATCATTTCTGGCGTAAGGGATCCCGACAAAACGATGTTTTTGAGTTCTGTAAAACTCAGGGTGCCAAAAGTTTTGAAGGTTAAAAATATGCCAAGCAAAAAACCAATGTCACCGATGCGGTTGACGAGAAAGGCTTTCATTCCTGCTTTTGCATTGGCATCCTCATGGTACCAGTAACCAATAAGCAAATAAGAACATAAACCGACACCTTCCCACCCCACAAACATGAGGGGTAAGCTATTGCCAAGAACTAAAATAAGCATCATAAAAACGAATAAATTAAGATAAGAAAAAAAGCGCGCGGTTCGTTCGTACATACCTTCTTCATGGGACATATAGCCCCCAGCATAAATATGTATGAGAAGCCCTATCCCCGTTACCACAAGGAGCATCAACACGGAAAGTTGATCGATGATAAATTCAAAATCGATATTTAATGTTCCAACATGAATCCAGTTCAAGGCATATTTAAGGACAGGCTCAGTGGCATGGGATCCGATAAAGCTCACGGCAACACTGACCGCTGCTAAAAAAGAAACGGCCATGGCTAAAACACCCATTAGGTGTGACGTGCGCCGGGAAACGCTTCGTAGGATAAGGCCATTGAGGAGGGCACCGAACAAGGGGGATAATATCGCAACCCAAAGCATATTTTCTCCAAGCAAATAGTGTTAACCGCGAAGAACTCGTAGTTTATCCGTATCAATTGAGCCAAATTTTCTAAATATCGCAATGACCATAGCGAGACCAACGGCGGCTTCGCAGGCAGCTACTGTAATAATAAAAAATACCATAATTTGACCATCAAGATTGCCGACAACTTTGCTGGCTCCGATAAATAGTAGGTTGACAGAATTCAACATGAGTTCGACTGACATAAGTATTGCGATGATATTGCGGCGAAATAGTACCCCAAAAACTCCGCAAAAAAACATAAATGCTGAAAGGACAATTATATAGTTAAACGGCACCATGACTTAGCTCTCCTCTTTTAGCGTACAGCATATAGCGTACAGCAATTAGTTCCCTATTCTTGCCACAAATTTTTACCCTACGGCTGTTTCTTTTTGCCGCGCTTTGCAATCAAAACACCGGCGACCATAGCCAAAAGAATTAAAACCGAGGCCATTTCAAATGGCCATAAATATTTTGAAAATAAGACAAGCCCCAAATCATAGGAGTTGCCTTTCCCTGTAATGCTCAAACCGCTGTCCCCTGGAGGGAGCAGTTCAATTCTTTCGCCAAGCAGTAAATTAACCACGAGAATCCCAAACCCAATCAAAACCACAATAAACATGCCGATTTCTAAAGGGCCAGCATTGGTTCTTGCGGCAACTATGTCAAGATTGAGGAGCATAATCACAAAAAGGAACAATATGAGAATGGCACCCGCGTAGACCAAGACCTGTATAGCAGCGACAAAGTCTGCGCCGAGTAAGGCATAAATGCAAGCCATGACAAACAAATCAGCCACTAAAAAAACTGCAGAAACGACCGAATCTTTGGCTAATACCACCATCAACGAACACGCAACAATAAGGAAAGCAAAAATGCCAAATAGAAGAGTTGCACCCATTTTAAAAAGTTCTCCACGCGATGATTAAAGCGGTAAAGGCTATATTAAAGAGACCAAGGGGTAAAAGAAATTTCCAACCTAAGCCCATGAGTTGATCATAGCGAAATCTTGGTAATGTCCATCGCACCCAAACGAAGAACCACATAAAAAATGCGGCTTTAACGATAAGTGTGAGCATGCCCACCAACGCCGCAAGGAGGCTCGCATAGTCTTCCGTAATATTTTGCAGAATTCCTACGACGGTATCGTGACTGACAAAAGGAATTTGCCAACCCCCAAAGAAAAGAGTGGCGCACAAGCAGGAAAGGACGAACATATTGATATATTCGGCAAAGAAAAAGAGCGCAAACTTAGTCGAACCAAATTCGGTATGAAATCCAGCAACAAGTTCTGAGTCAGCCTCAGCAAGATCGAAAGGTGCGCGATTGGTCTCTGCAAACATGCTGATGGCAAATAAGAAAAAAGAAATGGGGGCTAAAAACACACCCCAGCCTAATATGTTATTTTGACTGACAACAATATCATTGAGCTTAAAAGTGCTAAAAATCATAACCAGGGGAATGAGACTCAAGCCCAGAGGAATTTCATAACTGACCATTTGTGCCGATGAGCGAAGTGAGCCTAGAAGCGAATATTTATTATTAGACGCCCATCCCGCCAAAGTAATGCCATAGACGCCGAGGCTAGAAATCGCGAGGATAAATAAAAAACCAGCATCGACATTGATAACAGTTAAAGGAACGACATAGCCAAAAAGCTCTATATCCGGGCCAAATGGGATCGCTGATGCCGTAAGTAAAGCTGGAATAACCCCAATCATCGGAGCTATATGAAAAAATCTCCGATTGGCAACGGCTGGGACGATTTCTTCTTTGAAAATAAGTTTAACCGCATCTGCAATTGCTTGCATCAATCCCCAGATACGAAACTGAAACACGCCAACACGATTTGGCCCTTTGCGTCTTTGAATCAGAGCGGGCGCTCTGCGTTCCACCCAAACCATAAGGGGCGGAACCGTCATACAGACCATGACGACGACAAGAATTTTGATGAACATAGCAACGATTTGAAAGACTTCGACTTCAGACACCATGGCGTTTAATCCCATTCCAAAGCTCCACGACGGATAATGTATACAAAACCTGCAAACAGTATTAAGAGGAAGACGGCCATTTCAGTGATACCAAACCAACCAAGATCGCGAAAGACTTTAGCCCAAAGATAAAGAAATACCGTTTCAATATCAAACAAAATAAATAAGATTGCCGTCATATAGAACTTGACGCTCATGCGTTCTTTGCCGGTGGTGACTTGAGGAACTCCGCATTCGTATGATTCTTCTTTTATTGCAGTCCGACGTTTTGGCCCCATAAAGCTTGCCAGTGAGCTCAGGGCAAAGCCAACGACTAAGGCAATGCCAATAATAATCAGTACCGGAAGATAGGGATTCATATTATATAGAGCCTTTCTTGCAATTTTCTGAAAATAAAAATAAATTATAACCTTTAATAGTGGGTTACATCAATGGAATCTATCATAAAAAATACAAAAATTTTAGTAGTTGGTGCTGGAAACTTTGGCACTGCTCTTGCGCAGCATTTAGCGTGCATGGGTCACCACACGACTTTGTTGGGTAGAGACCGTAGCGTAATGAGTGGTATAAACAAAAACCATAAAAATCCAAAATATTTAAAAGGTTTTATTCTTTCATCCAATGTCCATGCTACCGAGCTCGAAGAATTTTGCAAGTCCCATACGGACCTAAATGAATTTTTTGCTATTATCCTCGCTGTCCCTACACAAGGGTTGCGTCACACCCTGGAAACATACTTTAAAAATTTTTTACCCATTCATCCTTATCTAGTGTGCGCAGCAAAAGGCATTGAGCAAGATTCACTGCTTTTACCTCTTGATATTATAAAGTCTGTTTTAGGAAGCGCTGCTTACGAAAAAGCGACGATTTTATCCGGGCCTAGTTTCGCGGCAGAGATTGCCCATAAATCGCCAACCTGTGTTGCTCTTGCTGGGAAAGATGACGCATCAAATTTAGCGGTGCAGGGACTTTTTCATAGCCCTCTCTTCAGGGTTTATACTCATAACGACCCGATTGGCTTAGAGGTTGCAGGAGCTTTGAAAAATGTTATCGCCATTGCTGCTGGCGCTGCTTCAGGTCTTGGGTATCTTGCAAATTCGCGTGCTGCTTTAGTGACGCGCGGTCTTGCCCAAATCACACAAGTTGGGATTGCTCTCGGGGCAAATCCGATTACCTTTATTGGGCTAGGTGGCGTTGGGGATCTTTTTTTGACCTGTTCATCTGAAAAAAGCCGCAACTATAGCGTGGGTTTTAAGCTGGGAGAAGGCAAATCCTTAGATCAAGCGTTACAGGAAATCGGTTCTGTCGCTGAAGGGGTGACCACAGCTAAGGCTGCCTATAGTCTCTGCCAAAAAGTTGGGGTTTCTTGTTCTATTATTGAGGCAGTCTATGAAGTACTCTATATGGGAAAACCCATTTTGTCTGCTGTACATGATCTTCTTCACCACGAACCCAGAGCTGAGTTTAACCACTAATTTTTTTAAGGCTCAAGATTTTCCTCGTCTTGTGTGGTGCATTCTATGACCCTTCGTTTTAAACAACTGACCATTCCACTGAACCAGGATTTTGACGACAGCCACGTCCCGCGTTATCTCTGTGAACACTTAAAAATACCTGAAGATGCGCTCCGTTTTTTCTCCATTAGAAAAAAATCACTCGATGCGCGCCAGAAGAGACGCATCGTCTATCATTTTCAGGTAGATTTTTCCATTGACGATGAAGAGAACCTCCTTTCACGTCATGGGAGTGTGCTAGAAATGATCGCACCCCAAAGTGATCCACACCCTCTTGAAGGGCTAAAGCTCCCTAAGGGTTTGTTCGCACATCCCCCACTTATTGTGGGTTCAGGGCCAGCGGGTATTTTTGCGGCCCTAGTTCTTGCTGAAGCGGGCCAACCGGCCATAGTTATTGAGCGCGGAGAAGCCGTCGAGCAGCGTTTTCGTACTGTCAATCGCCTCAGGCGTCACGGACAGTTTAACCCTGAAAGCAACTACTGCTATGGAGAAGGTGGCGCGGGAACTTTTTCTGACGGCAAATTAACCTGTGGCCGCAATCATCCCCTCATTCGCTACCTCTTTCAGAGCTGGGTGCGTTTTGGTGCTCCGCCGGATATTCTTTACGACGCTCATCCCCATATGGGAACTGATAATCTCATGCGTATTGCCATCAATATGCGAAAATATTTAGTCTCGCAAGGCACGCGTTTTATCTTTAACCGTAGTTTGCAAGATTTTAAAGAGCTCCAGCAAGGCAGTGCTCGCTACCGCTGTGTATTTGATGATTCTAGTGCCCTTGATACCAGCCATATCATTCTTGCCATCGGACATTCCGCACGTGATACCTATAAAATGCTTTTATCCAAGGGGTTTGCAATGAAGCAAAAACCCTTTGCCATGGGCGTTAGACTCGAGCATCCCCAGGAAGATATCAATAAAATTCAGTTCGGTAGCTGTAATTATTTACCGGCAGCCGAATATAAATTGGTTTCTGAGCAAGGTGATCGCGGTGTTTGGACTTTTTGCATGTGTCCCGGCGGCAGTCTTCTCCCGACCGGAGCGGAACCGGGGCATCTTGCCATCAATGGCATGAGCTATCATGCCCGGCGCAGTGGTTTCGCCAATGCTGCGGTTGTCGTCAATGTGCGGCGTGAAGATTATGACCAAGGCCATCCCTTAGATGGCGCTAAGTACCAGGCTTCCATTGAACGCGCCGCATTCAAAGAAGGGGGCAGCAACTATCACGCTCCGGCGCAAAGGCTGGCTGATTTTCTTAAAGGTTGCCAGAGTAAGGGAGAGCTACGATCCAGTTATACACCAGGTATTGCCCCAGGGCGCCTCGATCTCATATTGCCGTCATTTATAGTTGAAAGTCTGCGCGGAGCTCTTAAGGAATACAATAAAAAAATGCCGGGATTTATCAGCCAGCATGCTTACGTAATTGGTACGGAAACAAAAACGTCCTCACCGATTATGATGCCACGAACCGAGACGCTTGAGTCTGAAAGCCATCCCGGTATTTATCCGGCAGGTGAGGGTGGTGGGTTTGCAGGCGGCATTGTCAGCGCCGCTCTTGATGGCGTTAAAGTTGCACGTGCGTTGCTTTTAGCAAATGCTGATCCTTAAAGCATTTTTTTTCTCAATGCACTTCATTTTGATAAAAACTTAAATACCAGCGATGTAACAATTTTTTGCATTTTGCCACTTCCTCGTGAGAATCAAACGTAAAAATGCGGGTTTGCCCCTGACAAACTTCAATGCGCCAGAGCTCAGCTAACGTAAATCCCGAAAATAATGGCGGCGGAAATTGGTTGTGCGCTAAAAGAAAATTTGCTCCGATCATTTGGGTGGTGACTTTATTATCTAAGGTAAACTGGGACGGTCTGGTTAGTCCTGGCCACTGGTAAATCAAAGAACCTGGGATATAGTGGCGAAGAAGTGCGGTAAGCTGATAGGTTTCAGCGAATATGTTTGCAGAATATTTTTGTGCTAAATCCGCTGTAAATTGACTTCCATCTTGATACCCAAGAACTTCTCTGCTCAGCCGGTCTTGTCCTGAACGCAGGGGGAGAAAGGCATGTCTTGTGTGAATAATGAGCAAGATGACGATCAAGACGTTGATAAGAGCCGCTACTTTCAACCAATTTAACTTAGGCGCAAGAACTGGGGCAAGGAGCAGTGCGAGTCCTATAAATCCCATGGCACTCCAGTTGGGCTCTATTTTTGCAAACAGGCTAATCACGGAAAAAAAAGCAAAAGGAATAAGGGTAAAAGAGAAAATGAGTTTACTACGGGGATATGCCATAAAGCTCATGAGAAATTTAGCCTGCCGTTTTCGCAGAGATTGCATGATGGTTGCAATAAGGATAAGGGAAAAAAATCCCATCAAAGCAAACTGACTGCCGATAAAGTCTGTGAGACGCTTCAGACTTGCCTGAATTTTGCTCAGCAGGGTTGTCGGCGGCTCTGGTCTTATTTTAGGGGGTGCCTCATGATTTTGCGCCTGGCTGATCAAGAACTTTTCAGTGGGGCTGGCTGTTTTTTTAAGATCAAGGGGGCTCGGGGGAGCAGAGTCTTTAGGAAGGGCAAAACCGTGACGCAACTGAAATCTATAAGAAACAAAGTCGTGCTTGTAGTTCCAAAAAAAGTTCGTACTAAAAATGAGAAGTGCCCCCACTAAACCGGCATAAAGCCATTTTTCTTTAAAAAGACTCCTGTGATAGAAGAGCGCATAAAAACCAAGACTCATGGGCATGAGCACCATAGTATATTTGGCGAGAAAACCGAAGCCAAGACTAAGGCCCCAAAATATCCAGTAGCGCGGATTCTTATGAGCAGCGAGAACGCTAAAAAATAGGCACAGGGTCCAAAAGAAAATAAACGGCGTATCAGGTGTGAGGAGCATGCCCATGCCTAGGCCCAAAAATGTTGTGCTGCTTAGGAGCAGTGCGGTGGTTATGAGTTTTTTATCATTTTGAAACAGATGAGAAGAAATTTTTACCACAAGATAGAGCGTGCCAAGTGCGCAAAGTAGAATACCGAGTCTTGCCGCAAAAGCATAAGGGATAAGACGGTAAAATATAGCGCTATAGGCAACCATTGGGGGATGGTCGAAATAGCCAAAGCTCAGGTTTTGTGTCCAACCCGCATAATAGGCTTCATCGGTTGTAAAGGGTAAATAGAGTCCGGAAAAACCCCAAAATCCCGTTAAGATAAGACTGATCAAGACCGGGAGTTTTTGCGTCTTAAGTTTATAAAAAAGTGTTTTCATATAGGGCTTACCAAGTTTGAGTGTTTATAATTGTAATTGAGGTTTATTGTCGCGAGGTTTCGTTAGATATTTTTTGTTTCCTTATGATGCGCAAAATAGCGAAGTCGTTCGGCCAACAGAGAATGGCGTTTATTCTGATCATTACGCTCTACGGCCATCCTGAGAGCTTTTTTGTTGCCAAAAAATGCCACCTTATTTTTGGCACGGGTGAGTGCGGTATAAATTAAATTTCGTTGCAGCAGGATATAATGACCGAGTGATAAGGGAATGACAACTTCGGAAAACTCACTTCCTTGTGATTTGTGGATTGTTATGGCATAAGCAAGCTTTAGGTCCCAGGCTTGATCCCCTGAATAGGTCGTTTCTTTATCAAAAAAGGCAACTTTTACCGTTTTTTTTGCTGGCTCTATCGCTGTAATAATACCAATATCGCCGTTAAAGACATTTAGTTCGTAATTATTGCTTGTTTGAATGACTTTGTCCCCAAGCGAAAAATATTCTTCTCCTAGCTTTAATGCGCCTGAGCCGGGCGGATTGAGCTTCTCTTGCAGGAGCTGGTTGATTTCTTTGGTTCCAAGAGGCCCTTTTTTCATAGGAGCAAGAACCTGCCAGGACAAAGGTGAAGGATGCATTTTACTGATGTTTTGACAGTGCGCGATGAGGGACGCTTGGGCCTCCAAATCATGGCGGTATTCCATAAAATAACAATCGCGCTGGGTGCTATTATCTAAGTTGGGTGTCTTGCCTTGATTGATCTCATGGGCTGAGCTAATGATTTTGGATTCGGCGGCTTGCCTAAAAACTTCATCTAATTTATATGAGGAGATAATGCCGCTTTTGAGCAGATCAAAGAGAACATTGCCTGGGCCGACTGAAGGGAGCTGATCGACATCACCAATAATGATGACTTGGGTGGTCGGTTTTATGGCGCTAAAAAAAGACCAAGCGAGATTGATATCGATCATGGAAGCTTCATCCACAAATATAACATCAAAGTCCAGAGGGTTTTGTTCATTGAAGTTAAAGGAAAACGTATCAGGTTTCCACTGCAGAAGACGGTGAATCGTCTGAGCACTCATCTGCGAAACCTCTGAGAGCCTTTGGGCTGCGCGTCCTGTGGGTGCACAAAGGGCAATTTTTTTGCCTTGTTCTTTAAAAAAGGAAATTATGGTTTTTGCTGTCGTGGTCTTACCCACACCGGGGCCGCCCGTGAGAATAAACACAGAGCTACTTAGAGCCCTTGCGACGGCTTCGTTTTGTTTGGCTGATAAATGGTTTATTGCCGGATGGGCTCCTGTGGCATCTTTTTTTAGCTTAAGCGCTTTTACTTCTTTAAGGGATTTATTTTCCATCATACTGGCTAATTTTTTTGCGACGTTGATTTCAGCAAAATAGAGATCCTTAAGATAATAGAGCTGGACTTCACCTTCTTTATTTATATCGGTGATTTTTGTTTTTATTTTTTCGCAAATAACAAGGTAATCCGACTCTAGGGAGTTTAATACCAAGGGGAGTTTGGCAAAAAGGTGCTCTTCACTGAGGGCTAACAGCTTTAATAGATGGTTTTGAATTTCATCAAAAGTTAAAAAAGTATGGCCGTGGGAAAGGGCATTTTGCAAAAGGTAAATAACACCGGCAGCTAACCTATCAGGAGACTCCGGAGATATTCCTACTGAACGTGCAATGCTATCAGCCGTATGAAAACCAATGCCCCTAATGTCATAGATGAGTCTATAGGGATTGCTGCTGATTAAATTGGTCGCTTCACTGCCATATTTTTTAAGAAGCTTACTCGCAAATCTAAGGGGTATGCTGTGGGCCTGCAAAAACATAATGAAAGTTCGGTCATGGCTTTGTTGTTTCCAGCCCTCAGTAATGACTTCGAGTTTTTTAGTTCCGATTCCTGAGACTTCCAGCAGTTTTTCTGGAGAATGATCCAAAATAGAAAATGTGTTTTCTCCGAATACCTTTACGATGGCTTTTGCTGTTTTGGGGCCGATTTGATCTATAAGTCCCGAAGAGAGGTACTGTGAAATGGCTTTTGCCCCAGTAGGCAGGACATTGACTAACCGCGTTGCTTGAAACTGTTTGCCAAATTTGGGATGTTTAACCCACTCGCCCCAAGCCTCATAGATTTGTCCTTTTTGCGGGGAGCTCAGTATGGATTTTGTCGTTAGAGTAAACTCTTCTGAACCCTGGTAAATGGAAACTTGTAATACGGCAAACCCACTATCGATATTGAGATAGTTTATATTTTTAACCAAAAGCTTTAAGGAAGTGAGACCAGACTCCAAGGAAACGTCCCTTTATAATTATATTTAGGGTGACATAAAATAATGGTAAATTCTTTTATAACAATATGTTATATTTGCAATATTCCGCTATCATCGTTTTTTTTATTTTTTTAGATCCATGAATTGATTAGACTTATTTTTTGGCCCCCAAAAAACGTAAAACTAAACTTAAGGAATTTTAAAGATTTTCCGATTAGACTGAGAATATCTTCTTGGTTGAAAAGTTAATGTAAACCAAGAGTCAAAAAAGTGCTAATGATTTGCGTGTGCAAAGGAAAGGAGAAAAGTTCGTTTTTTTAGGCGTTAGACTTATTTATTAACGGAGGTCGATTGTATGCAATTTCGTTATTCTTTTAAGCAGATGGAATCTTCTGCTCCCCTAATCAGCTTTATCGAACCTAAGCTCAAAGAAAAAATAGACAAATACGTTACAAAACCTGTTGATATTCATGTTACTTTTAAGGTAGATGCCTCAAGTCATATCGTCCACTGTTCTTTTGCCGGAGGAGATAATTACAAATTTGAAGTTGAACATAAAACTGGTGATATGTATGGTGCCATTGCTCAGGTGGTCACCAAATTTGAAAACCAGTTAAAAAAACATAAAGACAAACTCAAAAGTCATAAAGGGCACGCGACTGGGTTTGCTAAGGTCATGCAGTTTGAACCCAAAGATGAAAAAACCGTTGTTGGCTCTGATGCGGTTGATGCCGAGGACATCATAAGATATGAACGAGCCATGCAAAAAAAAAGAGTGAATAGTTAGTTTTTGGCGCTTTAGCGCCAAAAACGTGTCCTGAGCACAGGCGAAGGATCTTTAGCGAGTGAGCAAAGACTTTACAGGCGTTTCCACTAAATTCGCTCCGCTCATTCAGTGGAAACGCCTGAGGACAAGGATTTAAGCGGCTATTTTCATCCCCGCAGGCCTGCTTGTTGGTTTTCGGCTTACATTATTTATGTTCCGCC
>JAUILP010000121.1 GCA_030432875.1 Oligoflexia bacterium
TGGCAGGGACACAAATTGAGGTACTGTCTCCAACAAGGAAGTTCGGGCAATCTGGGAATCTAGGCGATTTTTTGCGGGGGTATTTGTGCCGACATCTTGGGCGAGCGCAATGCTCGCCGTGATCAATGATGCGGCACAGTAAACAAAAAGACTATTTTGCATTCGTTTCGAGGAGCTTATAGATGGTTTGCAGCTGCATATTGGAAGTTCCCTCATATAATTTACCAATTTTTGCATCACGGTAAAATTTTTCTGCCGGAAATTCTTTGATAAAGCCATAGCCGCCAAATATTTCGAGCGCCTTAGATGCCACGTTTTCAGCGACACTTGAGGCATGGAATTTTGCAATCGCCGCTTCGCGAACAAAATCCTCTCCCGCATCCTTCTTTCGTGCCGCATTATAGACAGCAAGGCGTGCCGTTTCTATACCAATATCCATTTCGGCTAGTTGAAACTGTAGTCCCTGAAAGCTGCTGATAGGTTTACCAAATTGCTCTCGTTCCTGAGCGTATTTAAGCGCGGCAACAAAAGCTCCCTGAGCTAGTCCCAGCATTTGAGCAGCTATGCCAATACGTCCTTCATTCAATGTTTCGATGGCTATTTTATAACCTTTGCCGACCTCACCTAAAATATGGCTTTGTGGCACACGGACTTTATCTAAAATAACTTCACAAGTAGAGGAAGCCCTAATACCGAGTTTGACTTCTTTTTTGCCGACGGAAAATCCCGGCATGTCGCGATCGACAATAAATGCGGTGATACCCTTATAGCCAAGTTCTGGGTTGATATTCGCAAAGACAACAAAAATATTTGCTTCTTTAGCATTGGTGATAAATATTTTTTTGCCATCGAGAACATAATTGTCCCCATCTTTAGTTGCTTTCATTTTTAGGGCGAAAGCATCAGAGCCGGAATTTGCTTCCGTTAAGCAGTAGCAGCCGATAGTGTCTTTGGCGAGTTTGGTAAAATATTTTTTCTGCTGTTCTTTGTTGCCCCATTTTTTAAAGATATTATTGACGAGGGTGTTTTGAACATCTACAAGGACTCCCACAGAGGGGTCGATCATGGACAGCGTTTCTACCGCCAAGCAAGCCATGAAAAAATTTCCGTCGGCTCCGCCTAAATCGCCAGGAATCTCAATCCCCATAAGCCCCATCTCAAAGAGTCCCCTGATGACATCGGGATGCATTTTTTCGCTTTCGTCCATTTCACTCACATGGGGCGCTATTGTTTGACGTGCGAACTTTAAGACTTCGTCCCGAAATAAGATTTCATTTTCGTTTAACCGTGTGATGGACTCCTGCGACATGTATTCACTCCTATTTACTCAGCACCAATTCTTGCCAAAAACTCTTCCTTATATCTAGCTTTTTTTGGCAGATTTTGCATCACTTTTAACGCGGGTTTGGGTAAATTTCGCTGTAAATGACTGGGAAGTGAACCTAATATTTGAGTTTGAACTTGTTCAAGTTTCATAAATTCTTTAAGAAGCTGCCTGCGTTCAGCCTGGGGTAGGGTATAGCCGAGTTCCCAAGCATGGCGTTTTTCTTTTCCAGATTTTTCTGCCAATGCATAAGCCATTTTGGAAACTTCCTGACCTTTTTTGACATATTCATGGTAAAGGCCCGCCATAGAATGGCTTCCAAATTTTTGGCGACGGGCTTGGTAGGCGATACCGGCAAAAAAGTGTTCCAAAGCCAAAGTCATGTCATTGGCGACTATTCTTTTGCCTTTGAGGGTACCTTGATAATTTGGGGCTAATGACCTAGTATTTGCGAGCACAACATCACGGTAGTTATCTTCACGCCACATCCCGCGAATAACTTTTTCAAGGTTTTTTACCTCTTTTTCGAGTTCTTTGTTCTGTTGTTTTATTTGCAGGCGTGTTTTGATCATTTCGAGAAAAGACTTGTGCTCTATGCGGTAGTCACCGAGGTGTTCTTTTGGTTTTAAGCGAACATGCAAGACATTGAGGAGGATGACAATATATTTTACCTGAACTATGTTTTTCAAATAAAGCTGCAATTTTTGCGCAAATGCTTCAGCCCAGATTACCGTAAATTTCCCTTTTCCCTCCATTAACTGCGCTCTTTGGCCACCCATTTCAATTTGGGCCAGTCTCTCGTGACTTTGCGCCAAAATGCGGTTGAAATGGGCCAGTTTTTCGGCGAGCTCAGTATCTTCAGATGAACTTCCTAAAATGGTCCTATTTTGCTTATATAACCCCGCAAAAGCGTTTTCTAAAGCGCTTAACTCTTCATCCCATTTTTCAAGATTCATGGACATATATTTACCCGAATTAAGAAGGTGAACGCGACAGTGTTTTCTGTATTTTTTTTGACAAATCAACCAGTGGCCTTGTAACTTTAGGAGCAACCATTTTTGCGGCATATTCGCCGTCTTCTGGCAAAAGCATTGATTCCCTTAAGGCAGATATATTTTTATGCATCACGCCCAGTCCTGCTAAAACTTCCATTTCATCGGCACAGTAGGACTTGTAGGTTAAGAGAACATCCTCATCGATTTTTGAGAATTCACTGTTTTCCATATTCTCAAAATCACGTTCATTGATGCCAAGAGTTAAGCGCTGTTTTTCAACCTGTAAATATTCTATTTTTTGGTGAAGTGATCTCATTTTTGATCGCAGTTTTTCCTGATATTCAGCATCTTCTAAAGCTTTAATCAGAGACTTATAAGCCAAATTAGATAAAGCGGCTTTTTGATGCGTTGGTTTAAACGCATAATCAAGCACAACAAATCGTTGTATCTGCTTAAATAAGCGATCAGCATCAAAAGCGAGTACCTTGTCGGCCTGAGTGATATCTCTCAGCATGCGCCGCAAAGAGGACAAGCGAAAAATTTGCAAAATTCCGGCTTTTTTGGCTAGGGCATTATTTTGCCAAGCTCTAACTTTTTCGATATCTTGGTTTACGCTCTTAAACACATATGTGGCATGTTCTACGAGAGTCGTAATGACAGCTTTTTCCTTCGGTTTGAGCAGGGAAAGCTCAGGAAGCAGCCTGTCGTCAAAGGCAAGGGGTTTTTGTTTTTCTTCAAGGATAGTGATCTGTCTTTTTAGGTTATCTTGAAGAGACTGAAGAGCCGTTTTTCTTTTGTTGCGCTCCGCTTGAGAAAGTATGGTTTTATCTTCGTCAAGTACTTCTTGTAAGCTATTCTCTAACGCCAGAATACTCTGGTGCAGCTCTTCAAATTCAGTCTTAAGAGAAACAATGCTGTTTTTTTTGGATAACGACATAATTTTTTTCCTGCGCAAACCTAGAATTTTTTTTGTTGGCCTGTGATCCCCAAGTGGTGTAAATCTAATAGGTGACTTTATTCTGCACCGACTTGCACGAGAAAATAGTGCTCACAATTGGAATAAATTCTTGAAAATATTATATAAAAATTACCTCCAGGTTTTTTTTGCATCATGTGCCGCGGAGGTTTCAAAAACGCCCTGAGGGATAAGGGGTTTCACTTTTGACAAATTATATAATGATTTCTTTAATGTCATTTTCTCATGCAGGACTTAAAAAGTCTAACTTGAGACATATAAATAGTTGCTGCGGCGATACTTGTCGCTATACTTGAACATCCCAATAGACTACATAGGAAGAAAATTCATGCCCAATGTTACTGAAAAGCCGCTAGTTTCCGCTGCTCTAGGCCAAAAACCCTCCCGCACCCCCATTTGGTTTATGCGCCAAGCCGGGCGGTATTTGCCGGAATACCAAAATATCAGAAAAAATATAGAGTTTGTTGACCTTTGCAAGACTCCTGCTCTCGCCGCTGAAGTCACCATTCAGCCTTTGAGACGCTTTGATCTCGATGCGGCGATACTTTTTTCCGATATTCTCGTGCCTTGTATGGCGCTTGGGCAGGAATTTAGTATTGATAAAGGGCATGGGCCACATCTTTTTCCTCCCATTCGCGGCGAGGGTGATCTGACAAAATTAAAGGACACTGTCGATGTGAGCGAGCTTGATTTTGTCGCGGAAGCTCTGGAACTTATTAAACCACAACTATCGCCACAGCAAACTCTTATCGGCTTTGCCGGCGCACCTTTTACCGTATGCAGCTATATGGTGGAAGGCGGGCCTTCTAAGGATTTTTCTCATTTAAAGCGCTTTATGTTTACCCAAAAACATGCCTTTAATATTTTGCTTAACAAAGTTTCTGATTTGACAGTTTCCTACTTGACGATGCAGCATAGGGCCGGTGCCGATGTCGTGATGCTCTTCGACTCATGGGCAGGCAACATAAGCCAAGATGATTACCGGGAGCATATATATCCGGTGATGACTAGCTTGTTTAAGCGCCTTAAAAATTTGCAGATTCCGGTTATTTATTTTCCCGGCCAAGGGGGCCAGCAGCTGAGTGTGTGTGCGGGGCTTGAGTTTGATGTCCTTTCCATAGATTGGCGCTTAAATTTTGGCTCTGCCCTCAAGACGCTTGACTCTTTAAAGGTGCCTTATAATGTACAAGGAAATTTAGATCCCCTTTACTTGCTCGGAAGTGAAGCATTTATTAGAGAAAAAACGCGTAATATCATGGAGCAAGCTTCGGTTTCCGCACGGGGACATATATTTAATGTCGGCCACGGTTTAACGCCTCTTACGCCAATAGAGAGTTTAGAGTGGACCATAGATGAAGTGCGGCGGTTTAAGGCTTAGGCGGAGACTCGGTCTTTACGTTTAAGTTAAGATTATTTTAAAAAAAATTAAACGAAGGATGAAATTAAGTATGTTACAAGCATTATCCATCTAAATCCGTATTACTTATCCCAGCACCTTTGGTCATAAGTAAGTTAATAATTTCATCTTTGTCAAAGGGTTTTCTGAGATAGCCGTCTGCCAGATCCCGAATTACATTGCGTTGCTCCTGAGAATACTCGGTGATTATCGCACCTGTGATCACAATGAAAAACGCATTTTTCAAATGCGGCAACTTTTGCGCTTCAGTTAAAATTTGATCTCCGCTTCGTCCTGGGAGCTTGAGATCGGTGATGATATAATCAAACGTGTTATGTTTAAGCTTGTCAAGCGCAACGTCACCATTATCTACGGTGGTTACTGTTAAGCCTATATTTTTGAGAAAGTCTTCGAGCATATTGAGAATATCGGGCTCGTCATCAATGATAAGGACCTTTCCATACAAGTGAATGAGATTACCCGGGCCCTTGGGAAAATTTTCCTCTATGCTCCTATCAATACTGATCGGTAAGGATATTTCAAAACAGGTTCCTACGCTGACATCAGTGTCAACTCCAATATAGCCTTTGAATTCTTCAAGGATTTTGTAGCAGATAGAAAGACCTAGGCCCGTGCCTTTATTGGGTTCTTTGGTGGTGTAAAAAGGGTCAAAAATGTGCGGTAGATGCTCTTTTTCAATGCCTGCCCCGTTGTCAGAAAACCTCATGATCAAACGGTCCTTAGTGTTAAATGTTTCAATTTTTAACACTCCGCCTCCGTTTATACCTTCTGTCGCATCATGAGCATTTGCGATCAAATTCATGACAACTTGCTGAATTTTTCCTGTGTTGGCGACAACAATAGGATTTTTACTTTGAAAATCAACATGAATGTCGAGACCAGATTTTCGGTAAATATCTTTACACAGACTAAGGGTTTCCGTTATGACTTTATGTATATCGATCTTCTCCATAAGGGTATTTTTATTGCGCGCAAAAGACCTGAGCCCATCGACGATATTGGCAATTCTTCTCACCGCTTTTTTTAGTTTTTCAAGAATTACTAAACTCTCTGGATCTCGCGTCTTGTCTCTTAAAAGGGAAAGATTTCCCAAAATAATCATAAGAGGATTGTTTATTTCGTGACCAACTCCCGCAGCTAAAGTCCCGAGTGAAGTTAATCGAGAAGAATGCAAAAGTTGCATTTGCAGTTCTTCTCGTTGCTTCTCAGCTATTTTGATCTGAGTGACATCATGTAGAACCGCAACAGCACCCAAAATCTTACCATCCGGCGTTTTTAGGGGAGCACTATTGGCCATAAGGTGGCGCTTGGGCAGGCATTTCGCCGCTACAACCATTTCAAAACCATTTATCACTTCGCCGCGAAAAGCACGTGCCAAGGGGATAGTAGAGATATCCATTGGAGTTACCCCATCCGCCAAAAAAAGATCATATCTGCCAGCCCACTCACTCTGCGGCATTTCTAAGGCATCAAGCCCATGCCACTCACGGGCGAGGCGATTAAAAAGTACTAAATTGCCTTTTTCATCACAAACGACGACACCGGCTCCGATATTTTCGAGAATAGTAGCAGAAAATATTGATTGAAATAGTAGAGAACTGTCTTCCTTATTCTGTTCTGTTATATTGAGGATTCCGGCCCAAGAACCAATATAATTGCCCTCGTGGTCTAATAGTGGCGTCCCTTTTATCAAGGTATTGACGACCCGGCCATCCCTATCTAAAAAATCCAAATATTCCTCTTTTTTACCTTTTCGCCTGTTTTTCATATGCGTTTCAAAAACTGCCTGCGAATAATCAGCAAGAAAATCTTTCACAGGTCTACCCAGAATCTCTGATTCCGCGTAGCCAAGCATTTTGCACATTTTTTGATTGACCAATATGGTTTCACCATCAGTATTTAGGGCCCATATACCTTCGTTCAAATTTTCGACGAAATCTCGATATTTTTTTTCACAATTTCTATTGGCATCGGTTAAGTTCTTTAATGCCGTAATATCGCGACCAGTAGATTGAATTTCATAAAGACAGCCATTATGATTAAAAAATCCCTGATTAATAAATTGAAACCACCTAGTAGAGCCATCCAAAGTTTTGACGCGATTTTCGATGATGGCAATAGGATTTTCTTTCGTTATCTTACTTAGGAGATGGTCGATCAGGG
>JAUILP010000122.1 GCA_030432875.1 Oligoflexia bacterium
CCAGCCCAAATAACAGGGACGGCCACAACGAGAATAAGACGCTGCCAAAGGGGTAATGATTTTGCTCTATAGGTTATATTTTCTAATATTTCCATACTATTGTCCCTGCTCTGGTGCTTGCACAGATTCTGGTGCGCCCAAATTTGGTTGATTTAAATCTTGTAATGAATTTCCAGGGCCCCCTCCCATATTGGGGTTGTTCTCTATGTTTATGGCAGAAACGGCCACGCCATTTTCGCGAATTTCATATTTAAAATTTAGTTTAAATTGATATGCTTCACCTACATCTTTAAATATACCTGTGCTTTCTGTTAACACCGTTTCTTTGATATCGATAAAATTAAAAGTAATATGACTGCGTAGGTCACGTTCATCCCATTGAATGAGATAAGTCGCTTTTATAGCACTCATTAGCTCGGCTACCAAAGCATTGTCGAAGGCATAGCCCACAAGTTCCACCTCGCCGGGGGGGCTGTCACCTATGTTTAAACTTTGATACCAAACACCTTGGGGACGAAGATGCTGTAGATGCTCCATCACAATAACAATTTTATGGCGAGACTCTTCAGAATTTGTGATATTTGAAATTGCAGATATTTTCAAATTCAGTCTATTAATATCCCCTTCTAGATTTTGAAATTCGCTTACAATAGGCTCAAGAGCAGCTATTTGGTTCTGAACATTTTCATTCTCAGTTTGATATTTTGCTATTTCAAGTTGATAATCTTCAACAAAATAATTAACTAAGGAAAATGCGATAAACGCAGATGCCGCTAAAGCCACGACATCAGGCACCCACCAAAACTGGCTGTCTTTCTCGACTTGAGGGGTTAGGTTTATTTTAATCACGTTATCAACCTATAGTTTTTAAAAAAATGCATACATATGCCTAATTATCATTGTCATTCATATGCCTAAGCGCTAGGCCCACAGCAACCCCATAAGAGGTAGGGAATCTTTGCAACATATTGCCATCACCCTTTGGCTTTCCAGTCGTTTCAATATTGTAAAATGGGTCAGCAATGCGGACAGGTACCTGAAGGACAGCAGCTATTGCAACGTCTAAGCCTAAGGTTTTTGCCCCACCACCGGCCAAAAATACCTGATCAACAGTAGAGAGACTCGGCGGTGCTTCACCGCTTTGCAAGTAATAATCAACCGTCGTTTTAATCTCGGAAACAAGTTGATCATTTATTTCACTAAATATACGCTGCGTATCCGGTGATATGGGATTGCTTTGTGGATCGAGAACACAACCAAGTTTAATTTCATCAGCGCTAAGGCGATCTTTACCCAATGCTTCCGCAATTTGGCGGGTATATTCATTTGAACCAATAGAAATATCACGGTTGTACAAATAAACGCCACGGGCAATAAGTATAACTTGGGTAAATGAAGCTCCTATATTGGCGAGAACCGTAAGACCTTCATTTAGGCCATAGGTATACTCAAACATATTGGCGAGACAAAAGGCATCACAGTCGATGACCCCAACCTTTAATTTTGAGCGATGTATAATATTTATATATTGATCTATGATATTGAGTTTGGCCCCAACCAGGAGAACTTGCGAATTCGGACTGCCCTCGATTAGATTGGGAAGGCGATAATATGCAGATTGCGTATTATCATAGTCTTCTTGAAAATGCTGCTGCGCCTCATATTCGGCTTGATCTGCTAAATCAGCCTCAGAAATAGTAGCTTCAACCTCAAATTTTTTTATAATAAGTGATGTTCCCCCAATAGCCAAAGCCACACGTCTCCCAAAAGTCGTAATCCCCAATCGTTTAATGAGACTTTCTAATGCTTTACTAACCGCATCATCATCATTAATAATGCCGCTCACAATAGCTTCCTGAGGCAAAACCTGCATGCCAACGCGATTTAATTTTTTCCGTTTACCCCCAGTAAATTCAATCAACTTAAGAGATGAGCAACCAAAATCTATACCTATTGTAGGAAATTGCAGCATATTTCTATCCCTGTCTCCCGCAAATTTAGAAGCGTAAAACCCACGGATGGATATGATGAGATTTGCTCAAACCCTCTTGCCGTTAGGTCGCACCCTGAACATTTTTGAAAATTTACTCCGTAAATATCATTGTTTCACTATTCTAAATACCGGTCAATAAGCGGCCTAGAGGGCTTGTTTAAATGCCTCTTATAATGGTCAAGGTCTAGTTTTTATATTTGGCATTTTTACGTCCTTTTCCTGGTAAATATAGCTAAGTAGTCACCCGCACATTGGTGGCATTGGTTTTTTTTAAATATTTGATGAAGGGAAAGGAAAAAAAGGCTGTGATTTATGTCACTGAATTTACGAGAATATTGTGCTTATGAACCAATATTTTGGTAGTTTCCCATCATTTTTTCTTAAGAAACTCGCCTTATGCTATTAGGGTAAACACTTGGTTATGACAAGGCGCTTTTCTCTCTAACAATCTGATATCAAAATCATAAAGAAATGGATTTTATTTTCTGCTAAGTTTATCAATGACCTGAGTAGTAAAGGGTCAAAATTTTGACACACTTTGGAATTTTTGTCATAGTGTGGCTTCATATTTATTTAACCAGGCATTTTAGGAGTTTTTATGCTTTATCCCAATATCCTAGCAACAATCGGCAAGACACCTCTGGTAAAATTTAATCGGTTTGCCGCAAATTTAGCCTGCAATATTTATGGAAAATGCGAATTTTTTAATCCTGGCGGCTCCATTAAAGACCGAATTGCCATAAACATGATCGAAAATGCCGAACGAGAAGGAAAAATAAAACCTGGAGATACCCTTATTGAACCAACAAGCGGTAATACAGGGATTGGTATAGCACTCGCCGCAGCTGTTAAGGGTTATAAAGTTATCATCACCATGCCTGAAAAAATGAGTCGAGAAAAACAAGTCATTTTAGAATCGTTGGGAGCTCATATTATCAGAACGCCAAACGAAGCTGCATGGGATGCCCCTGAAAGCCACATAGGTATTGCCATAAAACTCGCCCGTGAACTACCAAATGCACACATACTTGATCAGTACGCAAATCCTAACAACCCCAATGCGCACTATATGACTACCGCCGAAGAAATCCTTGAAGACCTCAATGGCAAGGTAGATATGGTGGTTATGGGAGCAGGAACTGGCGGAACAATTAGCGGAGTTGCTAAACGCATCAAAGAAGCTTGCCCAAATGCTGTTATTGTCGGGGCTGACCCTGTCGGATCCATTTTAGCAGGGGGAGATTATATAGCTTCTTATTTGGTTGAAGGAATTGGCTACGATTTTATCCCCAAAGTTCTCGATCGGGATCTGGTCGATGTTTGGGTTAAAACTCATGATCACAATTCATTTTTACTGGCACGTCGCCTTGTTTTAGAAGAAGGCATTTTAGTTGGTGGCTCTAGCGGCTCAGCTCTTTATGCTGCTATTGACCAAGCAAAAAAACTAAAGGCTGGACAAAATTGTGTTGTTATTTTACCAGATGGCGTCCGTAACTACCTCTCAAAATTCGTTGACGACAAATGGATGCGTGAACATCAGTTTACTTATTTAAATGAGACGCCAAATGCTACCATTAGGCACATTTTAGGAGATCGCGTCAAGAAACCGCTTTTCACTTTGGAAATTAGCGCTTCCATTGACGATGCTGTTAACCTTCTAAGAAATAAGAGCATCTCGCAAATTCCAATTGTTGAAGATGAAAAATTATGTGGTATCGTGAGTGAAAACGATCTCCTAGACTTTCTTTCCATGGGAGTCGATGTTCGTGATATAATAGTTGGTAGGGTTATGAATAGACTTATTCCTACTGTTGAGTTAGATACCCCAATATCAACGCTTGCTGAAGTTATAGGTCAACATGATTGTACCGTAGTTGTCGATGCGAATATGAAACCCTTAAATATTTTAACTAAAATTGATCTTGTTGAATGGCTATCTCGAGGTAATAAAAATTGAGTGGGATACATAATTAATGGAAGTTAATCTCAATTTAGATACGGTAGTGTCTGAAATCCCTGAAGATAAGGGCCCTCCGCCCTTACCTTTCCAAAGCAATTTAATGCCCTCACAAAATCACCTTAATAAAATTTTTATATTTAGCAAATTTGCGCCCGAAGAATTGTCAGAACTTATACGTTTAGGCACTCTTGAGCGCTATCCAGCGAATACCAATATAGTTATAGAAGGAGAAAAATCTCGAGGACTATATGTGATACTAAATGGAAAACTGTCTGTTCACCGAAATAATCCTAGTACGGGGAAAATGCACCGCATTGCTTTTTTGGAAGAAAATGGCTGGTTTGGTGAGCTCAGTTTAGTTGATGATGGTCCCAGAGTTGCCACAGTAATTGCCGATACGGATGTCGCATTATTTCATCTTGAAGCAAATCTTTTTTTAAACTATTTAGAAAAGAGAGGCGATAGCATTAAAGCACGCTTTTTTGAAGCCTGCGCTCAGGAGTTAGTTACCCGATTTAAAAAACAAAATGAAGATTATATCCACTCTCAACATTTGCTTTGGCAGCACGCTCTATCTAAGCCAAAAGAGTCCGCCTAAAAAGAGTGCTTCACGCCTTTAAATTGTTCCTAAAAAAATAGGATGCTAGAGCTTTTAGACAAGTATTTCGGCTACTCAGCGATTATCAGTCGGTCGCGAAGTTCGTTTTGATCATCATTACTCCGGGGAAATGATTGACTGAGTATTTGTCCACATTCGGCGATAGCAGAAATAAGTCCACCTTTAAGATCATTATTTTTAACACCATTAAGGATCAATTTTACAATCCCCTCCCAAGTGCCTTGCGGAAGTTTCTCATGAATTGCTTTATCAGCAAGAACCACAACTCTCCGTTCTAACAAGGATAGAAATATGAGAATACCTGTCGCCCCATGGGTTTGATTTAATCCCTCCTCATAAAATGCCAGCTTTGCTCTATTGAATACTTGAAACTCCTGGTCACTTTTGGGGATGAAAATCCGCTTAAAAAACGGCAATTTTGCCAGCATCACTGCCAGTCCCCAGAAAAAAATAAAATCAAGCAGAAGCCATAAAGGATTTTCGGCCCCTAAATTTTGCTGAATCCCCTGCGCACCGCTTAGAAAAAAAATAATGGTGAAGAGACAAAAAAGTGTCATGACGACATGACCCTGAGTGCTTGAGCTGCGCACTATCATCGGTAGTATTTCTCCGGATGTTAAACGCTCCGCCTGCTTAA
Organism: Oligoflexia bacterium; assembly: GCA_030432875.1. Classification (GTDB taxonomy): domain Bacteria; phylum Bdellovibrionota_B; class Oligoflexia; order Oligoflexales; family JAGOVF01; genus JAUILP01. The sequence goes on from JAUILP010000122.1 coordinate 5,210, forward strand.
TAGCACTGGAGACCTCCTCAATGTCCTCTGACTTCAAATATGACTTTAACCAATGGGGTATCTGAATCATTTTTACCATCCTCCCGAGGCCCCGCCTCCACTAAATCCACCGCCACCACCGCTAAACCCACCTCCGCCACCAAACCCACTGCTACCACTGCCATACCGCTGATAGTGAGAGCGTTGGCCGTGCATGCCGCGACCAAAATTAGAAATTAGGGATAAGGCCATTACCCCTAAAAAACCGAAAACCACGAACACAAGAATAAAAATATCTAGCAAATTAAGTTCCCGACTCTTATTTTTGTTGCTTTGAGCTTGCGCCTTCACCTGACTTAAATCCAGAGACTTAAAATCAGGGTCCGTCTTCGCTATAATAGCCACAACTCCAGCCAGAACTCCTTGATCAATATTCCCTGAACGAAAATAGGGTGTCATGACCTGATCAATAATGCGTTTTGCGTAGGCGTCGGGTAAATCGCCTTCAAGACCTTGACCAACTTCAATACGCAGCTTGCGATCAGTTTTAGCAATGAGCAGCAATATACCATTATCTTTTTGACTTGTCCCAAGTTTCCAGCGTTCTGCAATTTGCAGGGAAACGGCTTCTATTGCATTTCCATCTAATGAGTCAATAGTGACGACTGCTATTTGAGACCCACCACTTTGCTTCAGAGTTCTAAGGATCTGTCCAAGTTGGGCTTTAGCATTTGAACTAAGCATTCCCCCGTTATCGATGACAGGCTCTGTGAACTTGAGCGCGTTTAAATCATCTCCCCACAGAGGTGACATGCTACTTAACACAACCAAGATACAAAGAATATATTTAGAAATACTCAATTAAAACTCCACTTTAGGGGCACTTTCGATTGCCTTTTTTTCTTCATCGGCTACAGTCCACTGAGGAAGTTTATCATAATGATAGAAAAAACTGTTTGTCCATGAAGACGGGGGGACTGTCACGAGATTGTTAAAATTATTAATCGCTTCAATGTGCCGCTGCCGAGCAACTGTAATACGGTTTTCAGAACCCTCTAGCTGCGCTTGCAAATCGCGAAAATTTTGATTTGCCTTTAAATCTGGATATTTTTCAACAACCATCATTAGTCTCCCCAATGCTTGGGAGAGATTTCCTTGAGCCTTTTGAAAGGCAAGAAGTTGATCATTAGACATGGCACTTGGGTCGATATTGGTGCTAGTCGCTTTCGCCCGAGCGCCAATAACGGCTTCTAAAGTCTCTTTTTCATGAGCCGCGTAACCCTTAACTGTAGAAACTAAATTGGGAATAAGATCTGCTCTGCGTTTATATTGATTTGTGACTTCAGCTGTCGCAGCCTCAACATTGTTGCGGGCCTGCGGAATCGACTGAATACCGCAGCTCGCCATAAGTATGGAAATAATGAAGATTGCACCAATTCTCATATGACCTCCTAAATAAATGCTGATATTATCCTATATGTCCCGCAGGAGCAAAAAAAAATTTATGTAATCCCACGCTTGAATTTAGATTGTTCCCTAAATACCTTTGCTTGGAGCCGGTTTCGCCTATGACAAATTTCCCCCTTAAAGAAGCGGCA
>JAUILP010000123.1 GCA_030432875.1 Oligoflexia bacterium
GATCCTTACCGCATGTACCAGCTGCATGTCAGGGCTTACGACGAAGCGCAAAATCATACGCTTCTGGACCCCTTGACATACAGCACACCCAAAAGAGCAACCGACACGACGCCACCCAGTTTTTTATCTAATTTAAGCCTCGATTTTTATGAAGCGACGTCCCACTTATCTTGGGCGACGGCAACGGACAATCAATATGCTCAGGAACCTGGGGCCGTCATCACTTATAAACTGTACCGCAAAGCGAACGCGAATTTTGGCAGTGTTACCAATCCTGATATTGATGGTGATGTCATAAATTCTTCTACCTCGACCATTCATGATGACAATCAAGGGCTCGTGAGTGGGGTGACCTACTATTATGCCGTATGCGCCTTTGACGCTTCGGACAATAAAGCCTGTGACGGCAATATCAAAAGTGTGACAACTCCAGATCTCATTCCGCCTGTGGTAACAGATTTTGCGACTTCAAAAACCGCCGAAGATAAGAGCTGGAATCTCACCTGGAATATGTCAGACAACATGTCTCCAACCCTTCTTATCAAGCTGAGAGTTGCCTATTCCGATGACCCTGATGGTCCTGTCAATAATGCCGATTCTACTTTAGTTTCTGGTTATGATATCACGCAAATCGATAATCTTGTCGGCCCTAAAAACATGGATAAATATGTCAATTACTTGCTCACGGTATCGGATGAGGCTGGAAATAAAACTGAGGCGTATATTTCGATTTTTTCGCAAAACAAAATCACCATCACCAGCGTAAGATCTAATGAAGGTTCGACTGTGGGTGGTAAGTACATGGTAGTCAATGGCGACGGCTTTCATAGTAGCTCGGTGGTATCGGTGGGTTCTGATACCTGCCAAAATCTACAGGTGATTTCTAAAACCATACTCTTTTGCGAAACCCCTCCTAAAGTTGCCGGTACTTATGACATCACTGTCACTAATGAAGACGCTTCATCTGAGCGTTTGATGAGTGGCTATACTTACTGTGTGGAGGATTCTACCTGCACGCATATTTGTAATAATCCGAGTTCCTGGGACGCTAATTTTGGGGCAGGTGTTGGCAGTACTAATGATCCCTATATTATCTGCAACGGGGCTCATCTTAATAATATCCGCAACTTCGGTCATGGGAAAACCTTTGAATTTGGCGATAATGTTGATTTAAGTTCTTATACAGCCAATAGTTTTGCACCGCTAACCACCTGGTCTAATGGTTATACCTATGCTTTCATCGATGGTAAAAACTATGTTGTCGCAAATTATACTTACAAAAATCCCGCTGAAGATTATGTCGGGCTGTTCAAAAGGTTTATCAATGGTTATGACATCAGCAATTTAGGTCTAATAAATTTTGATGTTGAGGGCAGAAATATGGTCGGTGGACTTTTTGGTGATACTCAATGGTCAGCGACGTCGTCTATTACCAATGTTTATATTACCGGCAATATAAAGGGGGGGACCTATGTGGGCGGCATTATTGGTTATGCCCCAATAGGAATGTTTAATCTTTATTCCCTAGCTAACGTTATGGGAGCCGCCTATGTTGGAGGTATTGCAGGCGTTAAATGGTATTCGGGGGCTGGCCTCTATTCCCAAGGTAATGTCACGGGTACCGGACGTACTGATGGTGAATGTCGAGTAGGCGGAATTGTCGGTGAATGGAATGGTAACGGCCAAACCTTAGAAGGCGCTTATTCAACAGGGGATATTACCTGCAGCAACGTCAATAATAATTCATCGCGTTATGTCGGTGGTCTTTTTGGCACCGGGGGGAGCATGACCTGCCAAGAATGTTACGCAACCGGAAAAGTCACGGGGGCTAATTATGTTGGGGGACTTACGGGCAGTACAGGAATAGGAATGCAAAAATCTTATTTTACCGGTGAGGTAGAAGGCTACGCTTATGTTGGAGGGATCGCCGGTAATTTCGGTGGATCTGCCATTATGAATGAAACGTATAACTTGGGCCATGTTCTGGGCACCTGCTGTTATGTTGGTGGGTTAGCAGGTCAAATTACTACTGGAACGTCAATAACGGACTCCTACAATTTAGGTGATGTTGATCTCGACCGTACGGTTGGGGGAACGGGGTATGATTTTGGCGGTCTCGTTGGCTATGCATACATAGCAACAATTGATAGTTCCTATTCCAAAGGTAAGGTCACCCTCATTCAGGGTGCTGTTCAACGCATAGGGGGTCTCATTGGCAGAGGGCATAGAATGACCGTCAAAAATTCTTATGCCAATGGTGATGTTTCTGCGCTGAGTGCTGTCGGTTGGGTCGGCGGATTCATAGGTTACATGGACGGTAATGCCGAAACAAATTTTCAAAACAACTATGCGACAGGTAATGTCAGTTCGAGCTCAAATGTGGGAGGCTGGGGGGGATATTGCGTAGCCGGGGCAACAGAACCAATTAAAAATAACTATTCTACAGGGGCCGTCCTCGGCCAAGATGAAGTTGGCGGATTTTGTTCCCGACTTGTAAACGGCAGTGCACCTGTTGATTTTTCAGATAACTATTCCACTAGCCCAGTGACGGGAAGAAATACCATTGGGGGATTTGCGTCCTATTTGGATAGCGCTATCACCATAGAAAAAAATTATGCCACCGGCAATGTAAAAGGCGAAGATTTTGTTGGCGGATTTGCTGGCCGCCTTTACCATCACTCAGTGTTGGTAAGCCAGTGTTACGCGACCGGAGATGTCGATGCCTCAACCTATGCAGGTGGGTTTATTGGTTATGAACCCTACCGCTATGATGCAACGAGGCTGAATTCTATTTCCGATTCCTATGCGCTGGGAAATGTCACCGCAGTTGATTATTTTGGGGGCTTCGCAGGACATACTGTGGATGTTGTCTACCGGGTTTACTCGAAAGGTCAGCTCATTAGAAAAATATCTGGCGCAGGGACTCGCGGTGGTCTTGTCGGAACACTCAGCAAACAAAATGGCAACAATGACCTCCCTGATAGTTTCTGGGATCAGGAAACCTCTGGGCTGGCGACTAGTGCTGCGGGGAAAGCCAAAACTTCTGAACTCATGAAACAGCAGGCTACCTATACTAACTGGGATTTTGACACGATATGGAAAATTGATGAGGGTAACGGGTATCCCAAATTCCAGTGGCAAAATTAGGTTCTATCATTATGCAACATTCAAACTGCACGTAGCAGCGTGCCACCATTTAAATAATTTTTACTCGGGCGAATATTGGCTGTAAATTTACATATTTTTTGATGATGACAGAACTCAGGTCAAGCATACCGAAGACCTGCATTAAATATATAAAAAATTTGTAGGAGCACCCTAAAAATAAGGGCTTTGCAGCAAAAAATAGCTGATTAATGCTATGATGATCCATTGTAATTTCATTTTTAATCTCCTATTAGAAGATATTTTAAGACTCCAAACTTATAGGAGCTATAGAGTGTATTTCGAGTAATTTTTATAATTCTTTAGTAAAAAATTAAGGTATGTATAAAATTCAATTAAAAACAGCTTGTTACTATCGATGAATAGGCGTGATGCCCAAATCATCTCATAAATTTACTCACCTACCTGTATTCTCCCGACCACAACCACGAATACGTTGACATCTTCGGGTCGTGGTCGTTTTCGTGAGGGTAGTCGGTGACTTTGGCATGGGGTATGGGCGTTACTCGCCCTAGCGTAGAATTTGAGTTAATTAGGGTCTTTGAGGAACTTCAGGTAATGATTTTTTATCGCAGGTTTCAGTATGCCCACTAAAGTTTAAGGCAAGGGATATTCTTCCCCAGGCTCTCTAAGACGGCGAGTGACTAGCCTAAAAATTTTGCATGAGTAAGCGTAATAAAAACCTGTCTTTCCAGTAAAATAGGAAAAATAAAAAATAAAAAATAAAAAATAAATTTTTTGGACCGATATCATTTTGAAGTTTATGGTTGAGGGGAACCTAAAAACAATAGAGAAAGGTTAATATAGCCATGGCATTTCCAGGTTCAAATTTAAAAACTGTTATTTTATCAGCAAATCCAGAAATATCGACGAGCTTGCTCAAAATTCTTGAGTCGAATGGTTTTAAAAATGTCATGGTTTTAGACAATGGCATTGAGGCTCTAAAATGGGCGCAAGAGGGCAAATTTGAGCTCGTGATCTGCGACCAAAATATCAAATTTATCAAGGGCTGGCTCTTTATAAAGGAGCTTAAAACCTCCGATCAGATCCCCAATTTACCGATTGTTTTTTTTGGGGAAGGGGAATCCCCGGCTACTCCTGATGACTATAAACAGTTCGGGGTTGTCAACTATCTCCAGTATCCTTTCCGGGATACAGATTTTTCTTTTATGGTCAATTCTACATTGTCCCTATTTAGGACATCGGGGACTATTGAAGATAAATTTACCAAAGCTAAAGTCGCAGTGATGAAAAATGACATTAAAGCCGCCGTAGAAATGTATGAGGAGCTCCACGGTTTGACGAAAAAAAATTCCCGTAGTTCCTTAGGTCTTGCTGATGTCTATATCAAAGATGAGCAAACGGATAAAGCGGCTGAAGTTGTGGAGCAGGCGTTAGCTGATGGTGACCTAAGCCCATCGCAAATGATGATGAGCATCAAAGTTTTTCTTTCAAAAAAGGATTTTGAAAAATCAACTGAAGCTACCCAAAATATGTTGACTCATGCCTGCGCTGATTTACCCTTTTATTTTTCAAGGGCTCTAAAATTACACATGGAGTACCTTTCCAATAAATGCGCAATTTGGGTATGTAAAACAGCGATTGCCAAAAAATTTAAAATACCTGATTTCAAAATTTCTCTTGCACGCTTAAAATTTGATGCAGGTGAGTTCAATGATGCCATAAGCTGTATTAAGGATGCGGAGAAGGAGTACGGAGTTTCCCCAGACCTCCTTAATATTAAAGGTGTCGCACTTAAAAAAGTTGGCGACTTAGACGGTGCCGTTCTCGCCTACGAAGAGGCGTTAAAATTATCGCCAATGGATCACAAGATATACTATAATCTCGCTATTTGTGCGATTGCCAGTAAACGCTTTGAAGAAGCCGTTTCGCGCCTAAATTCCTGTGTGCGCATTAATCCTAGTTTTACGAGGGCGCAGGAAAAACTGGATGAGATTTTTACGAAAATCCCCGATTTGAAGGTAGGTAATGAATCTACCACTAACACAGATGCCCTATCAGCATAACTGCTCGCGGTTTTTTCTATAAAGAACATTTCTTCACTTATCATAAACTTAGCGGCTTCTCATTGAACTCTGAGATCGGGAAGGGGAAACCCGTATTATGTGACCCCTTGTTCAGTAGCTCCGAGCGAACTCGTAAGGACTAATACTTTTACTCTTGCCAAGCATTTTGCATCTTTCGCGATGTTTTTTTGAGTGCGAAATCGCCGTAATCTTGGCTTAGAGAGAAAACTGAGCGGGAGCGGCTGCTCCTTATTGGCCTTATGCCGCATTTGAGGCATACTAAATCAAGTATTTTCGCGCCTCATGGTAAAGTGGTGCGTGTAGTCTAGATCAATCGATTAGAGTCTTCATGGCCTACATTAAAAAATCTCATATTATTGAAGTTTCAAATACCCAAAAGCTTCATGTCATCGAGTTATGGCGTGAAGCTCCCCCTAAAAATACCAACGTTGATACCTTAGGAGCCGCAAAGCCACCACCGCTATTTTTTTTGCACGGTGCCATGGGAAATCATGGGATTTTTTGCTCACAGAAATTTAAAGGTTTAGCCCCGTTTTTAGCTGATTATGGGTTTCGTATATTTATGGCCGAGCACCGGGGGCGTGGTAAAAGCACGCCTTTAGCGGAACATAACGATTTTTCGCAGCATAGTCTAATCACGGAGGATATCCCGGCCTTTAGCGATTTTATTGCGATGGCGACGGGGCAAGACAAGCAAATTTGGGTGGCACACTCTTGGGGTGGCGTGTTAATGGCGTCGGCTTTAGCGCGTTTTCCTCGTTTGCTATCTCGTCCCAGCTCCCTGATTTATTTGGGGAGTAAAAGAAGGATTACGGCTAAAAATATCCCGCGTCTTATAAATGTTGATGTTATGTGGAATACTCTGGGGCTTTGGTATAGCCGCAAAAAAGGCTATCTTCCTGCATCGGTATTTGGCTATCCCACAAACGAATCTTATGGGTATCACCGTGACGTCGTGCACTGGATTGGTAAAAACAGTTTATGGCGTGATCCCACTGATGATTTTGATTATGGTCGCGCGCTTTCCAGAGTCGCTTTGCCTCCGATGTTATTTTTAGCAGGCGAGAAAGATCTTTACCTCGGAAATCCCAAGGATGTAAAAATTTTTATGGATGAGTGCGGTTTGGGAGAAAAAAAAATCATAATTTTAGGCCAAAAAAATGGTTTTAAGCATGATTATGACCATATCAATATGCTCACCCATAAAGATGCCTCTATTGACCATTTTCCTCTCATCAAAGACTTTATCTGTAACTAATCAAAAAGTTCTGGGATGCAAGGCGACACCGAGCACCGTAGCGCAGTTTACACGAGGTAAATGAGCAGCGGAGCGCAGGTGGCAACGCCGCTGACCGGTTCTTTTTGATTAGGGCCTGTACTCACATTAATGCGTGGACCTAGTCGATTTCGTCAGCCTAGGCGTAAGCTCAGACGGCATCGTGGGTCTGGGCGAAACACGGCGTCGTTGCAGCTTAGTGCG
>JAUILP010000124.1 GCA_030432875.1 Oligoflexia bacterium
GGCGGTGAGAGAAAAACCCCGTTAGGAAGCTTTATCAGCCAAACAAAAAGCGATAAAAATTTTGGTTTTGTAAAAATCAGAACTAACTGGCACCCTGAGATGATTCAATCAGCGACTATGATTGAAGGGCAGCGCTAGGGCACCCCCATTTTAGTAGACACTTAAAACAGCTAGAAAATTGTCCATTTCTTCTAACTGTCTTAGCGTTGTGGCATTGTATCTTTTAGTGTACCACCCAAATTTATCCGCAATAAAAACACTTGGTAATGGTGGGTTTTTAAAAAACATCAGCGTGTCATCACTCGGAATAAGGGTTGCATCGAGTTTATAAGTTTTTGCAAATGATGCGGCATCTTCACTGACATCATGACTAAAGACATAGATAAAATCGACATTGAAGGGGCGGTATTTTTCTTCTAAAAGCTTGAGTTTTGGCATCAGTTTCTGGCAGGGAATACACCAGGACGCAAGAAACACCGCCACAGTTAGGTGGCCATATATAGCGGGATATGATTTTGCTAGGGTGCCACTAATTTCTTTTCCTTTTAAAACGGGAAAGGCGCTCCAGTTGTGTTTATAGCCATCATTTAAAAAGGAAAGGGTGGCATCATCTACAACTGGTTCGGCGTTTTCAGCACTGGGTTTTTCTTCGGCAGCAGAAGAGGAGGCTATAGCAACCGGAATGTTTTGAAAAATAAAGAATATATAGGTCAAAGCAAAAATTTTTACAGTTATAAATTTTACTTTACTCATAGTAACCTAAGGCTCTCTTTGTTATCATTTCGTGTACTTAAGCGATTATTCTCGCTTTTCAGGCATTTCATTATTAATATTAACATGGCTCCACCCAAAGCCTAAACATCTAACCCTGGTTTTAAAGATATGAATAGAAATGATGCGATAGACAAACTCATAAAAAATTGGTCAATTCCATGGGATATCGCTGCAGTGGTTGTTGAGGGTAAATCAAGCGTCGATTTGAAACGTTTCACCTTTTCTTCCCCAGAAGATATCAGCTCATTTATTAAAAACTATGGGTTTGATGTGGAAAATGCCCGCGATAGACGCGTGATGCATGCCATGATCGTTGAGTCCATTTCCTTTATTTTAAGAAAACTCATCCCCAGCGAACTTCGCAACGACTTAAAACCCCCAAAAGAGATCTTTCTTTGTGACGACCCATCGTTTTTACTTGGATGGGCTTCGTCAATTGACAAAAAATTTTCCTACCGCCAAGCCTGGGCCTGTGCCGTCCTTAGAGTTATCCATACGATTTCACACATTGAAGATGTCAAACGCATTACCAATTTATCTGAAGCTCGGGAGCAAATTTTTAATCGCTTTGAACCCTACGTCTGGCGCGATGGCCAAGGACGCTTACAGTTCGGAACAGAGGATGATCATTTAGAAATTGAAAAAATCGACTACAAGGGCACGAAAACTCGGGACTCAATTATCCTTAAGTTGCTGCATAAACGGGCCAATATCGCCGAAACCATTTATGATTTGATGGGCGTTCGTATCGTGACCAAGGAACTCAAAGACGTTTTGCTCGTTGTCAAGCTGTTAACCAAATATCAAATGGTCACGTTTGCCAATACCCATCCGTCTCGGGCACGCAACACCATGCTTGATTTTGGTAAAGCCCGTGAATTCTTAAAAGAAAAAGTAGCTCAGCTCAGCGAAGGCACGTTGACCCACGATGATTTTTTTAGGCAGTTCGATGAACTAAATATTTCTTATAACTATGAAACAGAAATCCAAAATCCCCATTCTTCCACTCAATACCGTTCGATTCAGCTTACAAGCAGACAACTACTCAGAATCCCGATGGAAAGCTTTTCTTGGCTCAAAAAATTGCAGGAAAAAATTGATGCTGGTCGTTTGGAAAAACGAAAAAAGGCTATTCTAGAAGAGTTTATCGCTTTGGTTGAAGACTGGCCTAATGTTTCACAGTCAAAGGTGGAATCCGTGTTTTTCCCTTATGAAGTACAAATTGTTGATCGTCAGACCTATTTTAGCAACCAATTTGGCGAGGCTGCCTATGATAGGTATAAAGAAGCCCAGATTAAAACTGCCCGAAAAAGGGTGCTAGGCGCGGTTTTACGGAGCGTTTAAGGCGACGCTGCGCGCTCAACAATCAATCCTCCCGCGATCATAACAATGAAAACACTTTGATTTCAGTCAAATAAGCCACCGGCCACCCTAAAATCCCTAATATTTCTCAGCCTATCCAAGTGAATCGTGAGAAAACACCTCGCAAACTGCCTGTTCACACCTAGAGCTTTTCGAGCCGATTATCTTTGCTAATCCTCCTTAACAAGGCACAAATTTCCAAAACACATCATTCTGTTGACGTGACGCCTGCCGCGCGGTATGAATAGGGGGCAATCTCATAGCTAAAGGTATATTCTTGACAAAAAACACGCAAAAAAAAGAAATTTCGTTAAAACTTATCGCCAATTCTCATGCAATTAAAAATGCGTGGTTAGCGAAGGGGAAAAACTACCCCGTGTTATTTCTCACAAAACAGTTTTTACTTCCTGATGAAGAAGCCCCCATAATCGTGGATTCCAGCAAAATCGATGGGGTTATCCTCAAAGGAAAACAATTTTTAGCCACCGTTTGCTTGAGCGACAACGAAACCCTGAGTGAAGGCATTATTTCCGTCGGACAAATCGCCACCTTATCCGAAGTGGGCAGCGTTAAAAAAATCGGTGACGCCTATGCCATCACCATCCTGGGTATCAAAAAAATGGCAATTACCCAAATTGCGCCCTCATATAAGGGTGATAAAGCAAGTGCTCGGGAAATAGACACCCAAGAATTGGCGCTGAACCGTTTTAAGAAAAATGAGGAACGAGCATTTGCAAGCCGTCTAAAACTTCTAAAAAGACTTGCCCAAAAAATGCTCAAGATGATGGAAGGTGTCACGAACGAGGCGCTAGTTAAACTCGATGCGCTTGGGTCTCCAGAAAAGCTAATGGATTATTTAACCACCCATTTATCGCTTTCTTTCGAAGAAAAATACAACCTTTTTAGCGAGCTTTCCCTCAAATCAAAGCTCGAAGACGTCATCCGCAATGTTGCACAGGAAATTGAATTAAGTCAGGTTTCTTCGCGCATTCAAGAAGATGTCGCCCTGGAGTTACAAGATTCGCAGCGAAGATTTTATCTTACCGAACAGCTCAAAGCCATAAAACGCGAACTCGGTGACGGAGAACTCGGCGAGCCCGAAATCGAAGAATTTGAAGCTCTCGCTCGCAGCGAAAACATTCCCAAAAATGTTAAAGATACTTTAAAAAAAGAGCTTGATCGTCTGGCCATGCTGGGCATAGGTTCACCTGAATATGCGGTATCTTTTAACTATTTATGTACCCTCAGAGATTTGCCTTGGACAGTGCCCCAAGAAACAAAAAAATCTAAAACTTTAAAATCTGCTGCGGCGATTCTTGAAAAATCCCATTTTGGCCAAAATCGCCTAAAAGAACGCATTATCGAATATCTCGCCATCGTCATGCATACCGGTCAAGCACCTGGTCAAATTCTACTCCTTAACGGCCCCCCAGGGGTTGGAAAAACGTCTTTTGTGAGAAGCATCGCCGAGGCTTTGGGCAAGCCGTTTGTGCGTATTAGCCTTGGTGGCATCAAAGATGAAGCCGAGCTCAGGGGACACCGTAGAGCTTATATCGGTGCCATGCCGGGTAAAATTGTACAAGCACTCATCCAAGCCAAATCCCCCAGTTGCGTCATCCTGCTGGACGAAATAGATAAAGTTAATTTTAACAGTCAAGGAGACATGATAGGGCCGCTTCTCGAGATACTAGACCGTGAACATAACCACGAGTTCGTTGATCACTATCTTGCCGTACCCATAAACCTTTCCCGTATTATATTTGTTGCCACGGCAAATGACAGCGATGCCTTACCACAACCACTCAAGGACCGCATGGAAACCATTGAAGTTTCGGGATATACGGAAGAAGAAAAATGCGTTATCGCGGCAAAATATTTGCTGCCAAAAATCGCCTCTGAGTACCAAATCCCCCCAACACTGTTTCGTGTTTCGGATTCTGTGCTTCTTAGCATGATTAGGTTTTATACCCGCGAAGCCGGGGTCCGCGAACTAAAAAGAGAACTTGAAACGATCGGACGCAAGGTGATTCGTTATTTACTTGAAAGCAAGAAAAAGATAGCGATTAACCGGGATACCTTATCCCAGTTTTTGGGCGTACGAAAATATATTCCCGAGCCAGACAATGCCTATTTGCCGATTGGCGTCGCGGTTGGCCTGGCCTATACCGGCCACGGTGGGGATATTCTCATTGTCGAGACCCGCGCCCGCAAAGCTGAAGCCCAAAAAGGAAGTCTCACCATAACAGGCAGCCTTGGCACAGTCATGCAAGAAAGCGTCAAAACTGCAGTGAGCTATTTAGCTTCAATTGGCCCTATGATAGGTGAACCAGACGACTGGTTTGCCGAGCATATCACGCACGTGCATTTTCCTGATGGTGCCACCCCAAAAGATGGACCCAGCGCCGGTATTGCCATTCTGTCGGCTTTAGCTAGTCAAGTTTTACAAAAAAAACTCCCAGAAGATTTGGCTATGACCGGAGAGCTCAGTCTACGCGGAAAGGTGTTGGCTATTGGCGGCGTGCGTGAAAAAGTCTTAGCGGCTCAGCGTTATGGCAAAAAAAGAGTGATTATCCCCCGTGATAATATCCCCGATCTTGCAGAACTACCACGTAAAACGCTGGCAAAAATAAAAATCATCCCAGTCAGTGATGCTACCGAGGTTTTAAAAATCATGGGTTTTAAATTTGATGCTAAGGGTTTAAAAAACTTTACGTAACATTTGCCGATTTGTTTTATCTGAAAAAAGCCGCTCGCTTTAGGTTTTTTTTCTCCTAAGAGGACTCTTACTTTGATCTATTTTGACCATAACGCCACCTTCCCCGCTCCGCGAGAACATTTAGAAGAGGTTTTTTCCAAACTACAACAGTCTGATGGAAATCCCTCCAGCCTCCATAGTGTAGGCCGTGCCGCGAAACTCATTGTAGAAGAGTCCAGAACGCATATCGCAGATGCTTTGGGCGCGGGACGTCGGCAAATTATTTTTACGTCGGGAGCAACAGAGGGCAACAATACGGTTCTCCACAGTATGCTTGCCAAAATTACCGCTCGAAAGCCACGCATACTTATTTCTGCTACCGAACACCCTTCAGTCTATGATGCTGCGCTTGAGCTGAAAAATTCAGGCAAGATAGAATTATTTATCCTGCCCGTTAACCAAACAGGCATAGTCGATCTATCTGTTCTTAAGAGCTATTTAGAGGAGGGACTAGACCTCGTATCCATTATGCTGGCCAATAACGAAACTGGGGTCATCAACAATATTCAAGAAATCGCAGCAATCGTGAAAAACCACAAAACTAAGCCACTTTTCCATACGGATGCTGTTCAAGGTCTCGGAAAGCTTGATTTATCGTGGATGGGAAAATCGGACATTGATTTTGCGACATTTTCTGCACACAAAATTGGTGGCCTAAAAGGCATGGGAGCCATCTATGCAAAAGATATTTCCACCTTGGCACCACTTGTTCTTGGCGGGGGGCAAGAGCGTGGCCTGCGCTCTGGCACCGAAAATGTTCCTGGCATTATTTCCTTTGGTTTGCGCTGCCGCGATATCGGCAAATTAGTCAAAGACTATGAGAACACCGTGGCTCTTCGCCAGCAGCTTCTTACGGGTCTTGAAGATTTAAAACTCCCACTACGGTGCAATGCGGCGGGTGACAGCACCTTACCCGGTACCATTCATCTCTCCTTTCCCCAGCCCATCGATCTTGGCATGATATTTTTTGTGCTCGATCAAAGTGGCTTTAAGCTTTCGACCGGAAGTGCCTGCAGCTCGGGAAAAGCTGGGTCGAGTCGCGTTCTCAGCGCGATGGGGATAACAGGGCTTATGGGTGAGCAAACTCTGCGTGTGAGTTTGGCCGGGAGCAATACAGCGGTGGAAATTGATTCTTTTTTATCCTCGCTTTATAGACTCCTAAAAAAATAAAACACATCATCCCTACCCAAAAAGCATGAATTAAGGTTCTAAACAACGAATGTTTATCCCTATTAAATTAGAGTCTTATATATTTTAATTTATAACTCCATGAGAAACTCCGACAAGGTTTTAACTGTTTGTAACCATGATGTTAAAGCACTCGATTTTTAGGCTTTCAACAAAATTAGTCTTTCTTATTTTGGAGAATTTAAGATGAAAATAATTTTTTTTATGCGGCTAGGTTTTATCACGATAGCGCTGACTATATTGGGATGTGCGGAGCGGAAGAATGATAGTTCTGGGGTAAAAATGCTTGCCACCGTTGAAGGTGGTGGCGGGGGAGGAGACGTAAAAGGCGAAAAAAAATCAAGCGATATTAGCTGTGAACCGAAAATAACAAATTTTGAAGATGATAATGGAAATCCCCTTAAAGCCCATTTTGACCACTTAAAATATATAGCTCTGAAATTACTGTGTATTTCTAGTGGTTGTAGTCACAACACTTATCTTTTGACTATTCTTTCAAGAAGATAATCGTCGTCAGATAAGTACGTCATG
>JAUILP010000125.1 GCA_030432875.1 Oligoflexia bacterium
GCGGTTTTATACATCGGCATCATCTTGAGGTAAGAAATACAGCGGTATGGTTGTGCAAACAAAAGGTTATAGCAGGTTTAAATTCCACCAAATTATTCAACACCCCAAATTTTAAAAATTAAAAATGGTATAGCTGTAATTATGGGTAAAGGAGCCAGGTAATTGATTGAACATCGCGTCTAGCATTTATGGTAACATTTCATAAAAGAAGTAGTTGCATCGTTAATCATCACTTTCGCTCGCCGAAAATCGGTTTTATAAACTAAAGTGGGAAATGACCGTTTAATTTAAAAATGATCACATAAAAATAACAACGGCATTATAAACCATGTGCAGGGCAACTGCGGGTGCAAGTCTTCCTGTCTTCTTAAATAGGAGAGCGTTGACCACCCCTAGAATACCTGCCGGTAACCAGGCCATTGGCGGGTGATAAATCGCGAAAAAGGCCCCATTTGCCAGTATGGCTCGCAAGCCTCCCCATTCGTGATCAAGGGCCCGAAAAAGGAGGCCTCGAAATAGATACTCTTCGGCAAAAGGCGCAACTGCTATAGCCATAATGGCATAGCTGAATTTAACCGTGGGGAAATTATTCATAACCTCCCTGGTTTCATAAATCATATCGGCAAAAGTTTTAAATCTGAGCAAATAGGTAACGTAATTATTGGCAGCCAGTCCCAGGATCATACCACCTAAAGCACCAAGCGCCATATAAACCACTAAGCGCCGCCACCGATTCGCGTCGCCACTCCACCGTGTCCATGCTATCCCAAACTGCGGCAAAGAATTTTGATTATCGTCCCAGCACCAAATATCTCGCATACTCAGGCTCTGATTCGCCAGTATGGTTGCTGTCGCAATACACACAATTGTTGCCGAAATAGTATAAGCTACCAACCTCACCACCATTGTGGCATCCAACCACTGAAATTGTGGCGCAATAGTTACAAAAATAACAAGTAACACGGCAGTCAACTCAATCATGACGCTAATGGCAATCATAGCGTGCATAAGCGTGGGTGGGGGAGGGAGTTTTTCAGACCAAGGATCAAAAAGAAATGGCAGGCGGGCGCGAAAATTTTGCCACATTGCGGCGGCAGTCATCCAGGAGAATACAATTCCTATTACCGCTACCTGCCACTGCTGAGTTATAATTCCGCTGGCAAAGGTAAACATACCTAGTGACGCCGCCCATCGCTGCATACGTGGGATGGGTTCTATTTCCCCAGATGCGGAGATCGGTGGGACCAGGGTGACCGATTTTAGGGCCATGCTCCAACCAAAAGCGGCCCAGCCCAGACCCACCAGGAAGATTTTCCACGCATCATGCGGGTAAAGGAACAGAGAATAACTGAGAATAAGGATAACCGCGCCAGTTGCGATAAAAAACCAGAGCTTTGCTTTGGCTCTCAGCAGCTCCTCTAGTCCTAATGGCCAGGTATGGGCTAGCAAGAGTGCAGGTCCTTCTAAAACAAGTGATTTAGGACCTAAAGTCCAGAGAAAATAGGCCCCAAAAATGATCGCGGCGCCAGAATAATGGCGCCAGGTGATTTCATCTACCTGAAGCAGATTATAAAAGTTGTATAGCTGAAAACCAGCGAGAGCTAGAGGGAGCAGGATGAATTGAATAGCAACACTTTTATCTCGTAAAAACCAAAGTAGCTCTTTTCGGTAAAGAGGGTTTTTAGCAAAGTGGGTCGATACAAAAACCTTTTTTGTCGCAGGTCCTTGCTTTGTAGAAAAACCCGCTCCTACTAAGCCTCGGCGAGCACCCCACATGCTAATTAGGATTGCTAAGGAAATCATTAGGGTGGATGCTAACCAGGAAAAGCATAGCCCCGATAAAATCGCAAATGATCCATCGCTTTGCGCTCCTGTAAACCAACCTAACCAAGGTAGAGAGTATGATGAGGATAGCGGCCTTAAGTACGGAACGAGTAATCCAAATATTGTTCTCATTTTTAATGCTATAATGTAGAAAGATATCAAGGTGGCAGTACCCATAAGATTCATCATTCCTAAAAAGGCCGTACGCCTTGCCAGCGAAAATCGCAGCATGCTGCTGATCTCTAGTGCCCTGCCCAGAGAAGCAACTCCCACGGTAAGGGGAATACCAACAAGCACGCCAGCTGCTATACCCCATAAAATTCCGTAAATGAAGGCGTAGAGAACGCCAAAAAAAACAGGAGCCGTCAAATAAAATGGGTTGGCTACTATTGGCGATAGCATCTCGGAAATAAAAACAGCGCTTCGTGAAACTGGGTGAATAAATAGCCACTCCCACATGGGATGTCGACGCCTCATAAAATCAAATTCCAAGCCCTCGCCCTGAAACAGCATCATCACAAACCACCATAACAGCACTAGGGACCCAAGAGTCTTAGCAATACGGTGAGATGGTTGGGCTCCAAGAGTCCAAATTTTATCAGTACTCTCTTTTTCAACAAGTTTAACCTGACTAAAGGGATAGACGTATTTGCGCAAATATTTTTCTTGTTCATCTTCAGAACCGCCAAAGTACTTAGTCCTCTTTCTTGCTTCGAGGGTATAATCATAACTTAAATTATTTTCTGAAGTTTTTTCATTTTCGTTTAACGATGCCTCTTCATTGCGAAGAGCATCGATGAATTTTTTAGTTACGACCATATTTCCTTCATGCTCTAGCTCAATAATTTGCGCAGTATTCACGGCGACTCTCACCACATTGGCCGCGAGAACATTAAGAAGGCACACACCGATGATGACGAAAAATATACCCAAAAAGCTCAAGTTTTTTCTCTTCGATCCACTGCGCATTTGCATCAGTTGATGCTGCCTTTTGATCCTACCGATTCCTCTACGACCGGCTGCTGATAATAGTATCAGGATAGAGCGAATAAAATTAGGAGGCGGCTTCAATTTTAGATGGTCTGTCATATTGTTGGATTTCTCGTGGTCAGGTTGAGAAAAATTTCTTCCAAACTCGTTTTCGGGCCTAACGTCGCCCTCAATTCACTTAGCGAACCTTTTGCGACTTGCTTACCTTCATTAATGACCACCACGTGAGAACAGAGCCTAGAAACTTGATCCATTAAATGCGTCGAAAAAATCACTGTTGTGCCTCTTTGTGATTCTTCAAGCATTAAGTCATAAAATAAGTGAGTTGACTCTACATCGAGTCCGTTGGTAGGCTCGTCGAGAATAAGTAATTTGGGAGAATGCAATAAAGCCAAGATTAAACCAAGTTTTTTCTTCATCCCTCGGGAGTACTCATCCGCATAACTCCTAATGTCTCCAGATAACCTAAGCCTGTCTATCAGCGGAAAAATCTGTTCCATCGTGTATTTGATATCAAGACCATGCATTGCAGCGCTTAGTTCCAAGATTTCCTGACCAGTCATATAAGAATAAAATACCGGTTCATCAGGAAGGAAACCAACGATTTGCTTTACCACAACCCGATCATCAAAGGCGTCATAATGGTCGATCAGCATCTTTCCCTCGGTTGTTTTTAGAATACCCATTAGGAGCCGAAAGAGCGTCGTTTTTCCGGCTCCGTTGGGACCGAGTAAGCCACAAAACTGACCTACCGGGACGGAAAAGGAAATATCATTAAGAGCAATTTTATCGCCAAAAAACTTAGACACATGATCTAGCTGAATGATTAAGCTTGGGGCGGTATTGGTCAAAGCAGGCTCCGAGTGCAGATCTAAATGTCTTAGTCATCTATTTTAACGTCATAAGTAAACTATAAGTGTACGGAAATTCTTCTCATTTGCCAATAACATGGGTTTATATTTCCCCCTTCCTGTTCTCCCCTATAAGGAAGACGATGTTATTTTCTACTTAATATCTGTTCATTTTCATATGATTTCTAAGAAATCACTCTAATTTCTTTTTTCTGTCTCTCCCATGGCTGCTATGATAACTTTTGCTTGGCTAAGCTCATGATCGTTGGGCGCTAGCCCTTTTGTACCAGTGGCTACCAAGCGGTAATTGTGTCTTTTAAATAAAGTGTCACGCAATCAACAATAACATATTGGCATAATCTTTCTCCTTCGATAGAAGCTGGGCTGAACATTAATAAAAGGATTTTCCATGCTAATAAACACCCTCATTCAAGGTAGATTTCTAAAAAACCTGTGTAGATCAGCTATTTTATTGGCTCTTTTGCCTAATATTCTCAGTGCCCATGCGCTCGGACTTGAGGGACGTTTTCAGTCAGATTACTTTGATAATTTGATTACCAGTGACCATGTTTATAGCGGCAGAGAAACTATTGATATTAATGATAATACCTGTACTTTTACCTTTGAACGATTTGAAAAAAAATATAACTTTCTTGGTAAAATCACTAAAAGTTTTTATTACAATCCGCTTTGGATTCAAGTCACAAACGCTCACTGTGAGATCAAGGAAATGCAAGGCGTCAAAATACTTTTAGTATCAACAATTGATATCGCAAGGTATTTTTACAGTAACAATTATAGTTGCAAGAATTGGAATAGTGGGCAGGAATTAGAAGTAAAATCTGGAGATACTCTCACAGCAGTCATTACCGGTAAGAGAGAAGATGTCAGCCCTTTTAATACCTTTGATATATTTTTAAATGGTGAAATAGTCATCTCAGAATATGTCTGCGATGGCCTGGATATTAGCGCTAGTATTAATCCTAGTTATGCCTTTCAAATCGATCATGATGAATTAATACTGAATATAGTCAATATGAATTCTAACCGTTCATCTTTTCTTTCTCGTTCTAAAATCTATTCAACGTACCACAGAGTTTCATTCTAGAAATTTTTTGGTAAAAAAGAGCCTTTGAATTTAAGGAAATGCTAAAACATTTTCCCTAAACAGTCAGTTCTTTTGTCTTAATAGAGTCTTTATGTTCTTTTCATAGTGATTTTGCGCCCAATTCAATAATTGTTTTGGTATGACAACAATACTTTTACCTCCGCTTGTCGATTTAAGCTAATCCTGCGATAATACTCTTATTAAATATACTTAATCGAGGATTAGCCCTTATGAAAATTGTCCTATTGGTTTTAACATCCTGTATTTCACAAATTCTCTGGGCAAACTGGACCTTTAATCTTGGTTATCAAAACCCACCAGGAGCTCTGGTAGGAGCAAATCTTTTTTATTTTGGTTCCAGCTGGGGTGCGGAAGTGGGTATTGGGGGTATTGATGTCGATACACTATCCAAGAATAATGATAAAGAGAATAGCGAAACGCAGGAAAATACCTGGGCAACAACCATAGGCGGTGATGTAAATATAAAATATTTTCTTACCCCAGGAAAAATTAGGCCTTACATGCAAGGTGGTCTAGGACTTGGCATAAGTGCTACGGCTGGAAAGGATAGCAACGCCCATGCGGGTACCGGGAAGCTATTTGGTGGAATCGGGCTGATGGGGGGGAGCCCAAGCTTTTATGCTTATGTTTCAGCGGTCATTATGAATATTACGATTAGAGGTTTATTTCAAGCAGGCATTGGCATTGATTTGTAAGCTGCTTTTAGCCACGCAATCTGGAGATAGAAAAACGAATAAGCTGGGTGGGTCATTTTTAAATCAAAATCCTGCGCTTTTAAATTTGGTTCTCATCATAATTTGGCGTTTTTGCGGGAGGTAAAAAGCACGACTGAATAACTACCTTGGATATTTTCTTCCGCTAAGCCGAGATTCGTCGCAGCAGGGTCTATGAGCGCGAGGCGATGAAAAGGCGAAAACCATAAAAATTTTTTAATTTCATCAGGTGATTTCCCGCGGGCTTTTAGCTCGCGAATATCTTGGTAGCCTAATTCACGCCGCAATTTTCCCGTTTTTTCAAGTGTCTCTTGATGAAAATGCGCCAAAGTTCTAGCCTTTACTAAGTTACGAGCAAGCGAATCTAATTCTCCATCGCTACTCAGCTCTGAGAGGTCTAATTTTTTTCGAACTCTGTTTATCCAGGCTAAAAGGTTCCCGCTTGTTAAGTCTAATTTTTGTAAAGCATCTTGGTAGGTTGTTTTAACCGGCACCAGATAAATAAGCTGCGGCCCTAGCGTGCCACCTTTGGGGGTACAGCTGACCCCAAGAAATCCCGGGACGAAATCCTTTGTGATGATTTTGCTGATCCCCTTAGAAGCGATTCTTGTCACCTTAGGAGAAGAAATCTCGGCATAGGCAATCTCGATATTGTGGCACTGCTGCGATAGTTTTTTGAGGCTTAAAAATACTGTATTTTGATTTACCATTAAATTTTCGGCGACAGGAAGAGTCGCGTACCAGGCTTTTTGGGGAGAGCAGTAACCAAAAGTGTAAAACTTATGCTGATGCCTCTGGGCCAAACTGATGGCCTGCACCTTGATATATTCCTTTATACCTGAGCTAGTTCCTTTGTAGTCTACGGTTCCGCCTTCAACCTGGGCAATGTTAAGTCCCGCCTGCCAAAAAACTTCGGTAAAATCTGTGCTGGCAGCTTTTTCGGAGTGCTTGGGGCACAAAACATCGCTAATTTGTGGCAGGGACACAAATTGAGGTACTGTCTCCAACAAGGAAGTTCGGGCAATCTGGGAATCTAGGCGATTTTTTGCGGGGGTATTTGTGCCGACATCTTGGGCGAGCGCAATGCTCGCCGTGATCAAT
>JAUILP010000030.1 GCA_030432875.1 Oligoflexia bacterium
AGGGTTTCATAGTTAGACGTGTCGTTTAAATGCTCAAAAATGACATGATGGCTAAATTCATGTGATATGACATCTGCGTCCAAGGTCAAATTCTTTAGGACATACCCATTCCCCTCCCCTACAACAATAATTGGGCCATTATTAAGTCCTTTGCTACTGCTAGAGGGCTGATAAAAAGCGTTATTGACATCGAAGTCTGCTTCATCGGCACCAATGTTTAGGACTAGGGTAAGAGGATTAGGTAAATGCCAATGGTACCCAAGTTCGTTAAAATAATTATGCATCTCCTGGGCATGAAAAAAGACACTGGTTTCGTGAAAAGCTGGGTCCGTTGGCGAAAAATCAAAATCGTGATCAAGGTTATAAGCGCGAGCGTTTTTACCGGTATTTGTCGTTATGCGCTCGCTTTCAAGACGCCCGGTCCCCTTAAGTCCATTTAAAACTTCGGCAGAAATTAATGCATCAAGAGAATTTTTCTTATAAACATGCCCTATGCCGTCTACGTGGAAGCTTACTTTACTCAGGCCCATAATTTCACTGCTAGATACGAACGCTTTATAATAAATGCCATTTAAAAAAAATCCCGCGTCTAATGCTGGGGTCAAATATCCATGGGCACTCCACAAACAGTGACTGAAATGATCCAAATGAATGCCAACTGTGAAGTGTTCTTCAAGTATAGCTTCGACGTTTTCAGTTTGGGGAAAATCCTCTAAAGTAAAGAAGGTATTGTTTGCTTTAATATCGGGATATTCGCCAGTAAAAAATGAATAGCCGCTTTCCGAACGGCTTTCCGTAAGTCGCGCATGGCAAATAGGATAACTACCAAAATAAAAGGAATATTCAATTTTTTTTGTATTCACTTGTTTTGGGCGAAGAGCGACATAGGGATTTATTGCAAACGTGGTCAAAAAATTTTTAAGTGAAAACGATTGCGAGCCTAGGGCAAAACTTTGAGTAGAGGGTGTGGGGTTCTTAAAGTTGCGGGATAACAGCTCTCGAACGATTCTCGTGTTTCGAAAATCAATGGTCGTTGGAATTTCTTCTACAGTGGCGTCAGGAACTAGAGCAAATAATGTCCCAGACCATATTGACAAACCAACCAAAAAAAGAACTTGATTGCTTGTGATTTGAGCTAGTCGTTTTGTCAAAATTTGATCCTAAAAAATCGTGCGTTTAATGACTAGGCGCTTCTTGCCGACCTTTTTTTTTCGGAAAAAAAATAATTAAATTTAGGTTCATTTTCAGGAGATAAAACCTTAGGTTGGGGAAATGGGAAAAAAGTGATTTTTCATATCTATTTTCGAGGGTATGATTAAAATCGATATTAATTTTTACGTTCACGAACAGCTTAGGTAATAATATGCGCATCGTCTTCTTGGGATCTCCTGCTGCAGTGTTGCCTGTGGTGCAAAGTTTGCAAGAGCAGGCAGGAAAAAATCCCTCCCATCGCTTGGTGGGCATCGTCAGTCAGCCCGCAAAACCGTCAGGACGCGGAAGACATCTTTTGGACCCAGCTGTAGCGGTATGGGGGAAAACGACAGATGTTCCTGTTTTTCAATTTTCAAATATAAATGATCCAGAAAACCTAAAACACCTTAGAGATTTGCAGCCGGACCTTTGTGTCACGGCAGCATATGGCCAAATTTTAGGTGATGATTTTTTGTTGGTGCCTACACGCGGGACGATCAATATTCACCCCTCACTCCTCCCAAAGTACCGAGGTGCCACTCCTGTGGCCTCTGCAATCCTAGCGGGTGAAAAAGAAACGGGAGTCAGTATTCTTTTTACGGTCAAAAAGCTTGATGCTGGAAACATTATTGCGCAGGAGGCTTTTCCGCTTTTATATGACAAAGGTGCTATGGCCCTAACAGAAGAGTTATTTCGCCTGAGTGTCCCTTTGCTTATGCTCTCAATAGACAAATTAGCCACGGATGCAGATTTTTTAGGCCATCCTCAAGATGAAAAACTCGTGTCTCAAGGAAAAAAAATTAAAAAAGAGGACGGAGCTATAGACTGGAGTCATAGCGCTTCCTTAATATTCCGCAAATCACTTGCCTATGATCCCTGGCCAGGCATCTATACGGTATTTAAGGGTAGTCGCATAGTCGTTTCTAGGTGTTTTCTCCCCAAAAAAGATGACCTTGTTAGACCTGAAGGATTTCATGATATTGGTCGATTTTATTTTAGCAAAAAACTTAAGGCACTCATCGTTGCCTGTGGGTCGGATTTTTTAGCCTGTCAGGAAGTCAAGCCAGAGGGGCAGCGTAAAATGGATGCCCAAAGTTTTTTTAATGGCATAAAAGACAAAAGTGAACTTTGTTTTTCCCTGTAGAAAGTTTTTATGACACAAAAGAAGAAAATTATAGTCGCTATTTCAGGCGCAGGCAGGTCTCTCAAAAATCTGATTGATTATAGTTCTACGCATCCCCTATGTCACTTCGAGGTGGGTGGCGTTATTAGCTCCTATCGTGGCTGCGGAGGTGAGGAATTTGCGGAGAAACAGGGTATTCCAGTTTATACGGCTGATTTTAGCAAAAAAAATGCCTCTATAGCTGAGCAGCTCGACGCATTTGTGGCACACTCAGGAGAGGTTCATTTAATAGTTTTGGCTGGGTTTTTAAAAAAATTTCCGGTACTTCCGCATTATAAATACCCTATTATTAATATACATCCCGCCCTGCTGCCAAAATTTGGTGGAAAGGGCATGTATGGCATGGCTGTCCATAAGGCTGTCGCTGCTTCTGACGATAAAATGAGTGGTGCTACAATTCATTTTGTTACGGAGGATTATGACAAAGGTCGAATTATTGCACGTTACTGTGTTCCTATTGAGGATATTAAAGAGTCCCCAGAACAAATAGCGCAAAGAGTCTTTGCGGGTGAAAAACTTTTGCTGCCGCATATAATTGATCAGCTTATTTCTGGTGAAATTGATCCGCATTCAAAAAAGCTGCCGCTTACTTTTTTTGAAGGGGACATTAGCACATGAATTTAGAAGCTGGCTCGGTAAGGAAAACAAGGGATGCTACCTTAAAAAGGGTACTATTTTTTTGCGGCTTTTTTGGGGTGGTTTTATTCAGTATATGCCCGAGTTCATATGGCGAAGAATTTAAGGCTTTTGCTAAGATCAGTTGGGGCGAGACAGCTCAGCCAAGTGCTTCTAAAAATCTGTGCGAAGTGATTAAGCCTAAATCACTGGGGGACTATAGTAACTTTGATCCCATTATTGCCGAAAGAATAAGCACGATCATCGCAGGCATTAGGGATGAAAACGTGACAAATTTACTACCATTATTTCATCCCCGACTTAAAATCACGCCTACCGAATTGCGTTCTGTTTTCTCTACCTGGCTTGCGGTATATGGTAAAAAACAAACAAAGTCCATTTACCGATTATTTGCTCTAAAACATGGAGAGGAAAGCGCAGAGCAAACACCATGCTTTACTGATCAGGTCGCAATTCTTCCCCAGTATGGTTATCCTTATCAACTAGGGCTGCTTGTGCAAATACTAGGTGAAAAGGAATTAGGTCGCTTATATATCACCTTGGTTCCCTATAAAAAAAATTGGTTTATCGGTGCTTTTCATAGCTGGCAGTGGACGCACACAGGCAAGGATTATAATGCCTGGATAACAGAAGCGGGGAAAGATTCTCGAGAAAAACACAACGAACTCGCTTTTTTGAAGCTCGATCTTGCGGCCAAATTACTAGACGGTCACCCCCATGTTACTTTTGCAGATCAAGTTCGGGTTAAAAATTTGCGGGATGAAACCTTAAAGGCAGAAGACCTGCTAGAAATTTTGAAGGCTGACATAAAAGATCATGATGTGGTTGAGTTTTCCAGCAGTTTAGCGGAAGGTGGTCTAGGGCTTCTCGTACGCATACGCCTTAAAAAAGAAGAATCAGCGAGATCTTTATTTACTGACTGCGAGAATATCCAAAAAAGCCTCTATAAATTAAAACCATGGTTCCAAAAAACCGAAGGCGTTTTTTGTAGCTATTTGCTCCCAAGGGAACCTATAGGGAGCGACGGAAAACTGGGCGGTATGTTTATAAAAAATAATCAGAAATAACGTCGCGCGTAATTGTTAGCTGGATTTAAGGGCGGTTTTTTGTGGCTTAGACTATAGATCGCTCGCACCGGTTTTCATTTAAGCAGTAAATTTTTATAAATAACAGACATAAGTTTTTCTCCCCTTATTGAGCGGAAGAATACCTCCGGGCCAATGTTTGCGAGGCTGGAAAAATGTTTTTTTGCTACATTAAATTCCACCATCTCCCTAATGACAAAATTTTGTTCTGCAACTTAAAGCAATCGACTAAGAGGTCTCGGATAAGATGAACCCTATAAAAATCGAGACGTGTTTTTTTAGAAAAAAAAGCCCTAAAAAGAAGATCTATAAAATAAATTACGGTGAGAATTTTATGTGTTGTAGGGGTGATATGTGGTCTTGTTTGTGATCGCTTTGAGCGTAATCCTCTATAATTGAAAGATTATTATTTCTCTTGCGAAACCTCGTGATGTATAAAAAAATAAAATGCTCAAGAAATAACTATCAAAAGCCGTCTTTTTTTTCTAAAGGAAATCTTTTCCTATCCGATCACTGCTTTTTTAAGGTTGGTATATTTAGACTAAAAAACAAAGGAGAACGACAAGTTATGAAGCTGAAAAAAACATTAAAGATCACAATTTTTCTGTGTCTTGGCCAATTTTTTGGTTGTGAGAATGACACGACAAAGGATCCTGTAGCAGGTGTTCCTGAGGCTGCATCTACCGTAGAAGCACCACCTGCAGTTGGTGCCCTCAGCTTGCTTTCACCATCTGAGATGATGGGTTTTGCCGTATCTGCGTTTTCGAGTGCGCGCGATTCAAATGCGTTTTCGAGTGAAGTCGGCGCGAGCTTGCTAGATGAAGCGACAACAGCTGATCCGGACAATCCTAATTGTTCTATTCACGCAGAGCCTTTTGATGCTACAAATTTGTCAAGACTATCAGATGAAGATGAAAATTACGCGAAGTTGACGGCGAACTGCCTAATTGATACCCCGAGCAGTTCGGAGTCGATAACCGGAAAAATGGCGATGGTAAAGGGAATCATTTGTGCTTTTGAAAATGCCTTAGGGACCGAGATAGAATATACTGAGGAAGGCAAGGTTTATTCTGATGTTGAGGTGCTTATCAACACAGATTGCTTTTCAGAAACCTTTGTTGCCGAAAATGCTGATAATGGGATGAGTTCTGTCGAAATAACGTTTAACGCCAAAGATATCTCAAAAACCACTAATTTTGCTCAAGAATTAGCTTTTAGCATACCTGGTCCCAGTGAAATAACCTTAAGAATGCTTTCGACTGAAGATATATTTGCCTTTCATATGGGAGAAAATCTCAATGATGATACTCAAATGGAAGCGTCTACCGTAACCGTCGATCGTGGGGCTGGCGTTATTCAGTATGATACCATAAGCCGTCGTTGGGGTAATCATGCGAGGCTGGTGGCAACCGGTGATTTTAGCGGGTCTTCCTTTGGTGAGTTTGATAGTTTAGAGATGATTTGGCAAAGGTTTGATTTTCCGACTTCGCCAGGAAATGATAATACCCCTTCTGCGACTGATGTCATCAATGCTCCCATCGCAACAGCAAAAGGAAATCGTAACGAAGGCTATTTATACCGCATGGATAAATATATATGCGGCTTCGATCAGTCTACTCCTGCTTGCACTTCGGTTTACAAAGGTGGCGTTTTTTCTGAGGTCAATAGCAGCTGTGTTGAAGGGGCAGGCGCCTGTGAAGGTAATACAGGGATAACTCTCAACGCCGATAATTTTGATTATCTTTCTGTCTCCAGTCATTTTGATGAGGGCAATGATGATAATAACATTGCTGCTGTGAAAGACTGGATTGCTGAAGGAGATGTTTTGTGCTTTTCGCATGCAAGTCCGACGTTACTTCCAAATGAAAATTGCGATAAAAGTGCCGCGCAATTGGCTTTGACAGGAAGTGTTCATAAAGCTTATTTCGCGAAATCAGCTTATGTTAATCCCCGAATTTCTGGTTGGGCTGATGAATGTGAAGGAAAAAGCAAAGAGGTAAATAGCATATACACAATTGATGCTTCTCGGTTACCAAATTCTTCGGTTTCTTCCATTTCTGGTGGATCAGCTCATCAGGTTGTCTTTAATGTTCTTGCTGCTCGCGGTGTTTTTTGGGGAGATTATGATCTTCAAGCGGTTGTCACTCAAGATGATGTTGAATTGGCGACTAAAGATATAGTAACGGCTGGTGCCGTAGGTGGAGAACATGAGGTGACCATTCCAATTACTCTATCTGATTTTAGTTCTACCTCAAAAATTCAGGTACATGTATTTGGTACCTTAACCTGCAAAACCGAAAGTACTGCCCACAAGGCGTTTAGTATGAGTTTATCGACACCAGTTATGCGCCTTATTTATGGAGATTAATAAAGCCCCGTGAGAGTCATCCTTTAATGAAGTGGGTAATGCCCGATCTTTAAAGGATGATTAGCTTTATCAATGCCCAATAATAAAGGTTTCTTTTCTATTTTAGAGCCTGTTTATAGTTTTTCTCTATAAACAGGCTCTTTTAATTTGATAAAAAAACCAACCAAATTTGCGATGGTGAATTACGCGGGCCCCATTAACTTGTTTGGGATACAGCCAACGACGCGTCTAATTTTTCTTTGAAAAAATCATGAAGATGCTTTGCTCTTGAGGGCAGTTTTTTGCGAAGTCTTTTATATAGACCTTTGCTGTACCATAATAATGGCTTCATTGGTCGCAGGTAACGGTAAAGCAAGTATCTTGTCTGGATAAATATAGGAAAGCGCATTTTTAATCGCACACCACACAGAAAGCGCTAATGGCAGTGGTGGCTCTCCCACAGCTTTTGATCCATGCAAATTGATTTGGTTACCACTATTTTCTAAAAAATCAATAATAAACTCTCGGGGAATATCATTGATGTTAGGAATTTTGTATGTTGTGGGTGACCTGGAAATGAGCTTTCCTTTCTCCCGGTAAACGTCTTCACTGGTAACCCAGCCAAGGCCTTGGACAAAAGCTCCGGCGACCTGTCCATAATCAATCAAAGCATTAAGGCTACGTCCAAGGTCCATAAGGATATCGGTGCGTATAACTTTGACTTCTCCCGTAAAGCGATCGACAGAAACCTCGGTGGCCGCTGCGCCTTGGGTAAAATAAAAAAATGGTTTTCCTTGGCCACTCCTCGCATCAAAACTGAGGCCGGGGAATTTATAATGAGCATAATCACTGAGGCTAATGCGGTTAAAATAACATAGGTTGATAAGCTCTGTCAGAGGCATGCTTGCTTTAGACATCCTATCTATCACCTGACCATCCCTAAACACGATATACTCAGTGCTGATATTGGGCTTGATTTCAAGTTCTTCTAAAGTGTTGATGGGATTTTCCCTGGAAAGCCACTGGGCGGCAATATTAGCGCAACGTTCTTTAATTTTGTCACATGCTGCAAGAGCCGCTGCGCCGTTGAGGTCACTTCCTGACGACGCTGCCGTTGGAGAGGTGTTGGCATTTTTTTCTGTGGATGTGGTCATCACCCGCACTTTAACAAGCGGAATACCAAAGGCATCGGCAACTACTCCTTGAATTTTGCTATTAACCCCCTGCCCCATTTCAGTTGCGCCAGTTGATACCTGTATTGAGCCATCTCTATGGACATGGACTAGGGCATTGCCTTGATTGAGAAAACGCGTTGTAAAGGAAATGCCAAATTTGGTTCCTGTTAAAGCAAGACCACGGACAAGGATTTTATTTTCTTTATTGAATTGGTCAATGCTGAGACGTCGTTCACTGTACTTTGCGGAATGCTCTAGTTTATTAAAAAGTTCTGGCAGAAGGTTGTTTTCGAGTTTTTGGCCATATGGAGTATGAGAGTATTCGGGTTTTGCGCCATAAATATTAATCTTCCGAATAGCCAGAGAATCTCGTCTCAGTTTTACACTGATATCCTCAATGATATTTTCAATCACAGCCATCCCCTGAGGCCCACCAAAACCACGAAATGCTGTATTCGGTGCTGTATTTGTGCGGCAAATTTTGCCTACTGAGTCGAAATGGGGGATGTAATAGCAATTGTCAAGATGAAGGAGTGCGCGTTGTAATATAGCGGGAGACAAATCTAAATAATAGCCACCATCGGCAAAAAGCTCTGTTTTTAAAGCTTGGATTTTGCCTTGATGAGAATATCCAACTTTATAGCGGCATAGAAATCCATGGCGTTTTCCCGTAATTTCCATATCCTCTTCACGCTCTAAAACCAGACGAGCGGGCCGCCCTGTTTTATGTGCGGCCAAAGCAGCGAGAGCCGCGATGTGGGACGCTTGAGATTCCTTGCCACCAAAAGCGCCGCCCATGCGATTGACGTCGCAGTTGATATGCTGAAAACTTAAGCCCAGCGCATGGGCACAAACATGTTGTACTTCAGTAGGATGCTGAGTAGAGCTTAAAATTTTGAGGCACCCGCCTTCTTCGGGAATCGCTATAGCTGCCTGAGTTTCAAAATAAAAATGTTCCTGACCCTGAATATGTAGCGTTCCCTCCAGGATATGGTCAGATGCGGAAAATCCAAGATCTAGATTTCCTCGCGAAATGCCTAAGGTGTCGGGAAAAAAAGAGTTGCTTGCCAGGGCTTGATCGATGGTGAAAACTGCCTGCGACGTCTCATCTTTTAGGCAGATGTGTACTTTTTTTTGGGCTTGCCTAAGGGCATTTTTATTATCAAAGGCTATGAGAACGATGGGTTCTCCCGCATAGTTGACGCGTTTTTCCGCCAAGAACGGCGTGTCTTTTACCACTGGACCCCAGCGATTGTTAACAAAATCTGATGCCGTGAACGCTGCTATAAAACCCGGCATTCTTTCGATTTCAGAAATATCAATCGTCTCTATCAATCCACTGCCATGGGAGCTGATGATTAATCCTAAATGAATTTCATCCTGACGCATTGGGAGGGAGTCAATAAAAAGAGAACGCCCTTTTACATGATCCACAGAACCGGCGCTGGGAATAGTGTGGCCAGAAATATCTGTTCTATTCATATTGGGCTCGCTTCGATAAAAAATTTTTTTAACAAATTAATAACAAGCCGCTCTCTAAACTCGCGTGAACCACGCACATCTGAAATAGGGGTAATGCGTGTTAAAACCTTATTTATTATGCCCTCTATGAATTCATTGTTAAACTCGCATCCCTTTGCCTCATGTTCTAAGTCCTCAAAACGCATAATCATGGGCCCGATCCCTCCGAATGCGACCCTTAAATCTAAGATTATATTTGAATTTTTGTTTAGGCTTAGAAAAAATGCTGCGGTTACCGTGGCAATATCTAAGTCGCGCCTTTTAGAAATTTTATAAAGAAAGAATTTTTTGTGCTCGAATTTTTTAGGGAATTTAACAGCCGTAATAGCTTCATCATTTTCTAAATCAAGCTGACGATATCCCTTAAATACATCTTTAACCTTTGCCGACCGCTTCCCTTTTAGGCTTGTTATTTCTAACTCTGCATCGAGGATATACAAAAAAGGCAAGGTGTCGCTAATGGGTGAGCCATTGGCAATGTTACCAATGAGGGTGGCGCGATTTTTTATTTGCGGAGAGGCAAAAATATTTAAATAGCGGCAAAAGTCTGGAAAAATTTTGCGGTATTCGGTTTCGATGTCACTAATGGTTGTTTTTGGCCCTGCCGAGTAAAAATCACCGACCTGTTTGTGTTTTTTCAGCCCTTTAATACGGTGAAGGCTCAATAGCTTCGTCCGCAAAATGTCTTTTTTATTTTGTTCAACGCCTATGTCAGTAAACCCAGAGACAACAGAGACATCGTTGTGAGCTGCTTTATATTTAAGGGCCTGAGTTAAAGAAGTTGGCGCAAAGTAAGTGATGGGGTTGTGTTCAAGTAAAATTGGTTCCGCTTGAGTCTCCTTCAAATCGAGAATAAGCTGCGGATTAGCATAAATCTCATTGATTGGTTTCATCTTGGCGGCATCTACGGCTAAGCCGCTTTCAATTATCGGGAGATATCCCGTGCAGCGGCATAGGTTGCCGGTTAAATAGCTTTTTATAGCTTCATTTTTATAGTGGACCTTATTTTCATTCAATGCTGTGAGAGCCATGACGATTCCTGGCGTGCAGTAACCACACTGACTCCCACCATGACAGGCAATCTTTTCCTGTACCTCGGTAAGCTCCTTCGCGTCGCTCAGCCCTTCAATTGTGATGATATGCATGCCGTCTAATGAGTAGACGGGGGCGATGCAGGAGTTGATCATCTTGTAGTTTAAAGTGTTTGCGTTTTTATCTGGCTCACCGACAAGAACGGTGCATGAGCCGCAGTCGCCCTCTTCACAGACAACCTTGGTTCCTGATTTCAGTAAGACCTCCCGCAAAAAGCGGCTCAAGTTCATAAAAGCCTGAAATCCAGAGATCTTATAAGGTGTTCCGTTGATGTAGAAGAAAACATATTTGCGAAGTTTGTGACGCACGATGCCTTACCATTTAGTTCTAATACGTTAAGTTGACCTATCGTAACTTCTCAAAAAGCATTGATCTGCGCTGCGTTGCTCGGCGTCGCCTTGCATCCCAGCACTTTTTGAGAAGTCACGAGGTGTCCCGAGCACAGCGAGGGATCCCCTAAAATCAGATACTTAGCAAGGAGATCCTTCAGGGTTTCACCCTTCAGGACACGTCTTTGGCACTTTCGCGCCAAAGACTAATTAGATACTTAGGCAGGAGATCCGTCAAGGATTCATCCTTTAGGATACATTTTTTGCGCCATTTGTGTGAAGGGCTGACTAAAAAGGAATTTCATCAATATCTGGCATAGAACCAACATTGAGGTCAAAACCTTCGTCTGCTGCTTGGAACGAGCTGCTGGGCTGATTGGTGTCATTGCTGCGGCTGCCTCTATTTTCAGTATAGGCATCATCACGCCCCTGCCCCCCGATAAACTGCACATTTTGGGCAATGATCTCAGTTGTGTATTTTTTTACACCATTTGCGTCATCCCAGCTGCGTGTTTGCAACTTGCCCTCGACAAAAACGGAACGCCCTTTTTTCAGATATTTAGCACAATTTTCCGCCTGTTTATTCCACACAACAACACGATGCCATTCGGTGTGCGGTTGCGATTGCCCATCAGCTGTTTTGCGGTATTCGGTAGTAGCGATACTCAGAGTTGCGACGGCAGCTTGATTGGGAGTATATCTAAGCTCGGGGTCGGCACCCAAGTTACCTAATAGTTGTACGCGATTGACAGATGCTGACATAATTGCTCTCCTTAACGAATAATTAATTATTGAATGTTACTTAACTTATGAAATACCTGTTATATTTGATGCTTATCTTGTTTTTATATAAATTCTCAAAAAGCACCGGTCTGCGGCGTTGCCACCTGTGCTCCGCTGCTCATTTACCCTATGTAAACTGCGCTGCGTTGCTCGGTGTCGCCTTGCATCCCAGCACTTTTTGAGAATTTACCGCCCACGCATAAGCAGCGGTCTGCGGCGTTGCCACCTGTGCTCCGCTGCTCATTTACCCTATGTAAACTGCGCTGCGTTGCTCGGTGTCGCCTTGCATCCCAGCACTTTTTGAGAGGTTGCGTTTTTTCTCGTTTTAGAACCATAAAAAGTTGTTTTCTGCAGAGGCAATATCGTTACAAGTATCGCAAAATCTCGAGAATGAGCAAGCACCGAGTATAGTTCTTTTCACGACGTCAGTAAAATGACATTGGCAAAAAATCACTATTACTAAATAATAACGACATCCTAGGGCTCTCTGTTATAGAGGATTAAGTATAAATTTCCGTAGAATTAGTCTTTACTCGAAAGGTTAAAGCAGGCAATCTGTAGAGAGTTGGGGCATAGTCGAGCGAATTTCCCCCAAAAATCCCATTTACCGACATCTTTAATTCTTGAGAGATAGAAAAGAGAATATGATGATATTGATTCGATCTAAAAGCCAATATTTATACCTTCTTCTGCTCACGGTCTTCATGAGCGTGGGGTGTGTGCGAGATGAGAAATTTCCTTCAATTGGGGCTAAATTTGCAGGCCCAATAGATGTTGCTGTTGATGCCTCTGGTGAGTATTTTTTTGTCCTCAGTGCGGACACTGACCGCACTTATAATCATGGCAATATTGTAACCTTAAATAAAGAAGGGCAAAAACTCAGTGCGGTGGAAACTCCACGCCTAGGCAAGAGCTTAACGCTTTCTGGTGACACGCTTATCGCAACTTTTGAAAGTGCGGAAAACACTGAAAACCAAGTTGTTATTTATGACGTTTCTCAACCTGAAAAAATTACGATATCAGCTGCGTTCGATTTGGATTGTTCTCCACTCAACGCCGTTTTGAATTCTACTTATGCCTATTTTGCCGTTAGTTGTTATGGCGGAGGGCTTTATGTCGGAGAGCTTAAGACGCCGCGTCAGACCTCCACGATTCATAAAGTGCGGCAGTTTAGCATTTCTCGAAGGGCAATGTTTCTTGATCCAAGCCGGAACTTGCTTTTTTTATTCACGACAGATTTGGGGCGGCAAAGCATTTTTGATACTGTTTATAACGATGCCGTATCTATAAATACCGAAGGCATTGAGTCGCCAGGCGGCAATGAAATGCCAGATGAACTTGAGCGACAAAAAAGCTTGCGTGAGAATAAAGCGCGCCACGAATCCTATCAATTCGCAGTTCTAAATTTAGCCGAAATAGCCGCAGAGGGTTTTCCTCTCAAATTGCGAACTGACAGTCCGGAGCAGTACCAAAAAGATTTGCGCTGGTTGTATTTTAATTTAAGTAATTATGACGGTGTGCCGGATATCACACGCCCTGAGCTTTATAGTACCCCACCAACACAAAATAATTATCGCGTTAATTTTTGGGAAGCAAAACCAGATCCAGCTAATACCAATGCTTTTTACCTGTCCCATCGCGGCCACGTTGTTCGCTCGCCATATGCCAATAATATTTTAAAAATAGAAATCACAGGCGATCCACTGGCCTTTGACGCTCAAGGAAAACCTCCCACTTTAACAAGCTATTTTTCCGTCAGTCGCGTTTACGGCTTTAATGGTGAAGTCAAAGCTTGGCATTATCCCGGAGATTTTGAAATTGTTAATACTTTTGGCGAACCAATTCTAATAGTCAATCATTTCAAGGATTTAGTGAACAGGGAAAACGATGATGCCTTGGGTTTTGGTCTAGCTGCCCGCCCTGTAAATAATTTCAATTGGTTACAAGAAATGAGCGATAATAATCCCACATCCTCATTTTATCAGGTGGCGGTAAACGAGCGAGGGACGGCAATAAGCTGTTTGTTTTATACAAACGCTGTGATAATCTTCCAAGTATCACCAACACCGGGTAGCTTTACGTCGCGTATTATAAATAATCAGTAATTGGCGTGTTAGCGCCTGTTACGATGTCCTGAAGGGTGAGGCCCTGAAGGATCTTCGAACAATGAAATTGATGTGAACGGCGCGACCGAACTGAAAAAACTGAGTTTAGCAACTTTGTGGGTTGTGTTTGTAGGTATGTAAAGGTAAATTACAAAATTTTTTAGGCGCGACTAACTAAAAGACCTAATATTTTTTCTGTAGAGTAACTAGGAGCGCGGGATAATTTTCAAGGTCTATGCTTTTAAAGAAACTTTCCATTTCAGGATTCAAATCCTTCGCGGATAAAGTAACCCTAAACTTTGATGCGGGCATTACGGGTATTGTTGGTCCTAACGGGTGTGGTAAAAGCAACGTTATTGATTCCGTACGCTGGGTAATGGGCGAGCAAAATGCTAAAAACTTGCGCGGTGAAACTTCAACGGACATTATTTTTTCTGGGTCTGAAAAACGCAAACCCCTTGGTTTGGCAGAAGTCGCTTTAACTTTTGATAATTCAGAAGATAAAGGTTTTTGCCCGCCAGAATATCGGCATGAACCGGAAATCACGATTTCTCGGCGCATTTATAGCGACGGGAGTCGCGATTATTTTATTAACCGCAAACAGTGCCGCTTAAAAGATGTTACTGATTTTTTCGCGACAACAGGTCTTGGTGGTCGCAGTTATTCTATGATTCAGCAAGGGCAAGTCGATCGCATCCTTAATGCGAAGCCCGAAGATGTCCGGGAAATTTTAGAAGAAGCTGCCGGTACTTTGGTATATAAAAAACGCAAACAAGAGGCTCAAAAACGTTTAGAATCTGCCCAAGGTAATCTTTCTCGTATGGAAGATATCATGGTAGAAATAGTTCGTCAGAAAGATGCGCTTTATGAACAAGTAGAAAAAGCAAAAAAATGGCAGGAGCTTTCTCAAAACTTGCGTCAAACAGAAGTGCATTTACTTAAGCAAAATTTTTCTCATTTTAATTTTGAAAAAGAAAAACTTGAGTCAGAGCTTGCTAGCGAGCAGGAACAAGAATTAGCGAGTGAAAAAAACATCGCCAATTTAGAAGAACGCGAAGCAGAGCTAAAGGCTATATTGGATACGCATGCCCCAAAACTTCATCACTTGCGCGAAGAAATTAGTCACTGTCGTGAAGAAATTGCTCGAAAAGAAACTCAGTTGCTTAATCTTCTAGCTAAAGTTGAATCTGAGCAAAAATTTTTGGCTCAAATAGATGAACATTTGCAGGAAGCAAATGAAAATCGCAGTCGCTATGCTCTAGAATTTGAAGAGGTAGAAAGCAAAAAGCTACGTCTTGAGGGTGAGTATAATGGATACAAAACATCTTTGGCTCAAAAACAAGAAGAACTAGACGAAATTGACGAGAGCTTTCAAGTCTATTTAAACCGTAAAACCGAAATTGAAACACAACAGCGTAGCTTGGACCGTTTAATAGATCAAAACCATATCCGTAACGAAAATCTCGCTAAGGAAATTAAAAAAGTTCATGACGAGCGTGCCGAATATGAAGAAAGAAAGGAGCTATTAAAAGCAGATGTCGACGAAGCGCGCATTTGGTACGGAGAAGCCCGGGAAAAAGTCGCGGCGGAAAAGGCTGGATTAGAAATTGAGCTGGAAAAGAAGCATAATTTGGAAAGAACTATTGCTTCAGTCTTGGAGCAAAAAAATTCACTCGATCAGGAAGTGAGTCAAGCCAAGGAAAAGAGTTACCAACTTTTAGCGCAAAAAGAATCCTTACAAGCACAGCTCTCAAATCAACAAGATTTTTTGACAACCTACAATGCCCTTGTTGACAGTAGCGGGTTAAAACAGTCTGAACTTGTTAAGCTTGATGATCTCATAACGATCAATGATCCTGACGCGATCCTTTCCACCAAGGGGCTCAAAGCTTTTGATTTGTGGAGCAATAAATTTATTTTTTCTAGCCCTGAAAAATTTAATGCTGTAACCAGTAAAATTCCGCCTGAAGCAGGATCGTTTGAGGCGATAATTGAATCGGAAATTCGCGATATAATTTCTGATGATGCGAAAAAATATTTGCAATATCAAAATATTATCCCATTCAACCGCTTTATTCATTGGTTGCGAGAAAATGCGACGCTACAAAAATCTATCGATCATTTATTTTATTTTGATGGCAATCATTTAGATCCAGCCCTCTTCGCTAATATACCCAAGGGTGTAGAAATTATTACTGCTAGTGGTTATATTGCGAGTGCTCATGGAACTTTTCGGTATACAGGTGGTCGCGTTCTTCAGGGAAAAATTGCCACCTCGTTTGCGCTTGAAGCGGTTCTCCACGAACTAAGTCACCTACAAGAAAATCTCAATAAAACAGTGGAAATTAAAGCCCAGCTGGACGCTAAAATCCTTCTTAACCAGGAAAGCATTGCTGCAATCGATAAGATTTTGGATTCACAAAATCGGCAAGTTCTAGAGCTACTGGGTGACTTGCAGTCATGTGAGCAAACTTTAAGTTTTAAGGAGCAGCAATTAACAGAATCTCAAAACTTGGCTATAAAATGTGAACAAAAATCCGCAGAATATATTCAGGAAATAGATGATTTAGAACATGCCTTGCTGAGTTTGCAGCAGGAAAAATCTAGTCTTGATGAAGAGCTTTCAGATTTGGTATCCCGCTATGAAGATATGGAAGAACGCCGTATTGATATCATCCAGCAAATTAAGGCGGTTGAGCTGAAGTTGGCGTCAATGGAAGCCACCATGATGGGGATGGAAGAAAATTACCACCGTGTCCAGCGCCAATTTCAAGAGGCTGAAAATAAGATTGTTCGCTGGTCTAAAGATAAAATTTCAGCCGCAAATAACATATCTAATGCCGATCAGGATCGCGTTAACCTCCAAAGCGCTATGGAAGAGCTCATATATAAGCGCGAAACGATGGATAGTGAATTACTAGGCAGTCAGGATAGCCACTCTACCGTAATAGAAGAATTAAAAGTTATTGACCGAAATCTTCGTGAAATTCGTGACCATAAACAGCGGAGTCAACGGATATTTTCAGAAAAGAAACTCGCCTTTGAACGTGTGCGAATTGCTCTTGATGGCGTCATTTTGCAGGCGCTTGAGAACTATCATCTCGACTTAAACCACGAACAGATAGAGCCTGAACCAGAGTTTGATCAAGCGGCGCAAGTTCGTAAAATCAATCGTTTGAAAGCTAGCATTGAAGGTATGGGGCTCATCAATATGATGGCGCTGTCCGAATACGAAAACTTAGTAACAAGAGAACAATTTTTATCGGATCAAAGAGATGAGGTCGTTGCCTCTATTGACCTTCTTAGAGACGCAATCGCTGAAATCGAAGAAACATCATTGAAGCGATTTATGGAAACTTTTTACGCCGTCAATTTAGAATTTGCTGAGCTGTTTCCCATTCTTTTTCCTAGTGGCGAAGCTCAGCTCACCTTGACCGACGAAGCCAACCCTCTTGAAAGTGGTATCGAGATCATGGTGCGCCTTCCTGGTAAAAAGCATCAGCGGCTCAATTTATTCTCGGGAGGCGAAAAAGCATTGACGGCAATCTCCCTCATTTTTGCTTTATTAAAAACAAAGCCGACACCATTTTGTTTTCTTGACGAAGTGGATGCGCCATTGGATGAAGCAAATGTAGGGCGTTATAATCGCGTGCTCGAAGCTTTATCGTCAAGATTTCAGTTTGTTATCATTACCCACAATCGTAGAACAATGGAAATTTTAGATACGTTATACGGGGTAACGATGCAAGAACCCGGCGTGTCAAAAGTCGTCGGGGTAGACATGCGTAAAGATCTTCCTGATCACCTCAAAAAGCAAACATCTCCCGAGGTAGAGGCGCTTCCTGCCCTTGCGGCAAAACAGACGCGGGCTATCGAAGGGGCTACTGCAGGAAGTAATGTCGCTTTTTGAAAGAATTGCGGTAACTTTTCAATCTGACTCAATATAATTTTTGATGACAAATGTTTTTTTTGGCTCTAAGCCCAAGTAAAAGCCTAAATATTATTTAGGGCAAGGTGAGTATCTCAACATCGCCATTCTCGCGAATTGCTATCGTGTGTTCAAATTGCGCTGAAAGTTTATTGTCTACAGTTACAGCCGTCCAACCGTCTTTGAGGATTTTGGCTTTCCAGTGGCCTTCATTAATCATAGGCTCAATAGTAAAGGTCATACCAGGTTCCAGGCGTAGTCCTCTGCCACGCGTACCAAAATGAGGTATTTGCGGTTCTTCATGAAAAACTTTACCGATACCATGGCCTACAAATTCACGTACAACTGAAAAGCCTTGTGACTCCGCATATTCCTGAATCGCCGCGCCAATATCCCCTAAACGATTGTTGACTTTAACAGCATCGATCCCCTTAGATAGAGAATCTTTTGCGCACTGCACAAGTTTTTTGGCCACAGGGCTGATCCGATCCCCGACAAAAAATGTTTTCGATGTGTCACCGTGATATCCAAGTAAAATAGGTGTTACATCGATATTGATAATGTCCCCCTCTTTAAGCTTTTGCTTTGAAGTTGGGATACCATGACAAATTACCTCGTTTACAGAGGTGCAAATTGATTTAGGAAATCCCTTATAGTTTAAGGGGGCAGATATCGCATCGTGGGCAAGGGTATAATCATGGCAAAGAGTATTGAGCTCGCCAGTTGTCACCCCGGGTACAATATAGGGCTCGATATAATCAAGCAACTGTGCCGCGAGTTGGCAGCTTTTTTTCATCTGATCAATCTCGGCATCGGTTTTTAGAATTACTGCCATTATGTCTCCCTACTTGCGTGTTTTATAGGTGAAAATTTTTAAATTTAGTCAGAAAAAATGGACCTAAGTTTTGCCTCTTAAAAAGCGTTTGATCCAATCGGGATCGGTATCAAAATTAAGGGACTTCAACTGTTTGTCTCCGGGACTAAAAATACAAGCTTTATATTGCATAATAGGAAGAAAAACAAGTTGATCTGAAAATATCTTTGCTATATTGCCCAGTATACTGAGGTTCAAATCACCAGAACTTAACTGCTGTAAATATTTGTGTGCCAAAAAATTCGCGCGGTTGGCGCCTTTTTCATCAACGACTAACGAGAAGTTCTTTTTTAAAGAAGATAGAAAGGGGATTAAATTCATTTCTGGATAATCCGCATTATACGTATACAAAACTAAGTCGGCTTTTTCCTCTTGGTGCCCTTCAAGTATTTTTAATAAAAATCCTTGACTGGCCATATTATCGCTGAGAATTTTCAACAGGGCAGGGGGAATAGGGCTGCCTGGTGATGCCAAGCTGATTTCTAAAAAATTATCTTTATCCCTAATTAAATCGTGCTTATGAGCATATTCTAATAGACCATCTTTGTGCACACCTGTAGGTACGGTATTTCTTTCATCAGAAGCCTCTTTTTTAATATCAATAAACGGAGAATCTAAAGGTTCGAAAAAACCTTGGGTGACCGTTTGTAATTGGATTTTACTGGGAATCGTGTACTTTAAAAATGTTCTAATTGCATAATGCTCAATTATTTTAGTATTTTGAGGAATGATAATGGTTAAATAGGGCAGTGAAATATTGGGGCAATGCTTGGAAGGGTTCTTGGCATCATTTTCAGCTAATAAAAGCTGTATATCAGTTGGGCGCAAATCTGACCCTATCTCAATAGGGGGAGTATTATAGCCGTATGCGGCAACAGGTTTTAAAATAAGCTTCTTTTCAGGTGAGATATTGGGGTAGTAGGTTCCAACACAAGAAAAATCAGTGCCGTACGCCTTTGTGCTTTTTTTAAAAACTGGGTACCCACTTATGATGAAAGGGCCAACTCCGGGATCTTTGAGCCAATTTATGCGGAGCTTTCTTTCGTTTACCCTTTGCACAAAAAAACTTTTTGGTGCAATAGATTTTTCCGTTTTTTCAAAAATTATCTTTGCCAACTGGCCTTCCAGGAAAAAAGCTAAATCACCTAAGGTGAATGTACTGCCGTCCCACCAGTAAAGTCCGGACTTTATCGTGTATTCCCAAGTTAAAGCGTCAGCATTGGAGGCGGGGGCTTTGGGGACATCTATAATGAGGCCATCAAATTGACCTGTTTTAGGAATGAGCCTTAGAGCAGGAGGACACAAAAGTCGTCCCAAAATAGGATCGTAACTTAAGGCGGGTCCAGGATTTTTGGACAAAAGAACATCGGTAGGCCAGCCGCTGATAGAAAGAGGTTTCCCTAGAGATATCCTCGGGACTAAAAAAAAATGGGCGATCAATAATATTGTGAGAATCAAATATTTTTTTAACATGGTAACGAGTCTTTTAAGGAAGAAAATTTTAATCATAACCTATGTTATAACATAAGCTTTCCCACCATGTGAAAGGGAGTTTTCATGAATCAGTCATTGAAACAAAAAAATTTAGGGCTAAATGGATTGTGCGATATTTTTTTACTGCCAAAGTTTTTCTAGATGTGTCTGAGAATTATCTAAGCGAAGTTTAGCAAAGTCCCTTTCTGGGGCATCGGGGGGAGCTTTGTCAATGATATGGGTTAAGAATTTTTTACCGATATCAGATAAATCATCTTGCATCATTTTTTCACTCACTCGCCAAAAAAAAGTGGTTATTTCACTCGTGAGTGGCCAGTCTAATCGAGACTCCCAGCGTCTTCCCAGAAGCTCGCTTTGGTCAGATAGCATGCGAAACTCTAAATCTAATAAAGACGAAAGACAGGAGGAACTGCCCGCAAGTTTTGCCTCATAATGGGAATCGATAAGATTGACCAAGCGTCCCGGCTTTTTTTCCTCATCAATATTTAATTCGGTGAGCCGCATGAGTAACGGAAAGCTCATTTGGCAGATAAGCTCTGGTTTTTTGGGCCACCAGCTTTTGATGAGCTCGTAGCGCCAAGATAGATGCGGATTCGTTCCGGGGAGAGCCGTAGTTCGTGTGAGGTATGTGAGAAAATCAGGCGCTAACTCAATCAGGGGTGGATTAGTGTTTAACGCCTTAGCAAGAGCTTTGTTCTGAGACGAGAGTTCTTTGTCTTTTGGTTTGAGTTGCATAAGTTCAGGTAAATAAAATGACTGAATAAGCTTCGGAATCAGAGAAGGGCTTGAAGAGACAATTTTTAGATAATCATTAAAATAAATGGATGCTTTTTCAGTATTTCCGAGAAAAAAGTAAGCGTAAAATAGTTTGGCGCCTAGTGCTGTATCAATTTTGGGGAAAGTCGTTTGTCTGTTAGCCTCAAAGTAAGCAATGGCTCCATAATAATCATGCTTATTATAAAAATCATGAAAGGCCTTTGCTCTAAACTCCTGAAGCGGCGGAATTAACTTTTGCAAAAATTCGGAATTTGGATATTTGGCATAAAATTCTCGAATTTTATTTACCATGGTTTCATCGCGCTCATGCTGGGCATAGGAAGCAACATTGCAGGTCTCGCCAACCTCGATGGCTTCTAATGGGAGGTTTAAGCCAGTTTTTTTTAAGCCATCGAACAGACTGCGCGCATGGCCAAGGTTTTTTCCTTTATAGGCGGGAAGGTCAAGGCAAGACATTCTGATTTTTGCTATATCTTTCACCACAGAGCTAGGTGAATGGTGCCTCGCTTGAAAATACCTAAGTGCAGAAAGTTCATAATTTTTTTGGGCAAGAGCTAAATCAGCAAACCTCAGTCGAGCATAGGAAATATACTCTGGCGATAGTGGATTTTCTTCAATCATAACCGCATAATCGCTGAGAGCATATTCCATGACCTTCTCTGCTTCTTTAAACCGCGATAACCAAAAAAGGCATTCTGCTCTAAGAATAAGATGCTCTCGTTTTAATTTTTTTAAATCTTTCGCTATTCTAAAGGCAAGGTCATAAAATTCTTCAGCAAGTTCAAAATTGTTGAGGGTATAATAAATGTCTGCCATCCTGGCAAAATTGCCTGCCGCGGTGTCTTTATCGGGATCAAGTCTGATCGCCCGGTCTAGATGTTGCATGGCTTTATAGTATTCCCGGTTTTTTACTAGGATTTCTGCCACGATCGTATTAAATACGCTCCTAAATTCCTTGCGTCCAGTTGATTGAAGAAAATCGAGCCCCGCTTGTGCGGCTCCGTAAGCTGCTGAGTACCTTTTGTATTTGAGATAGATTTGCGCTAACTCATAAAAATACATAGGGGCATTTTTGTCGATGACTGGATCGTTAATATTTTTTTTTCTTACTAAAGCGTAGCTGAAAAAAGTGGTAGCATTTTCATAGTAGGTCCTTAGCTGTATTTCGCTGGGAGATTTTGATTCCTTGAGGAGTTTTTCAGCTCCAGCGAGCATAGTGATTCCCAGGTAGAAGTCCACTCGTCTATGATAGGGATGTTTGAGCCCATATCTAGCCCTTGCCGTGAGCAAGGTTGCGCGCGCTTCATCAAATTGACCATTTAAAAATAGGCCGCGGGCTCTATTCAGGTGTTCAAACTCACGCCCGCCGCCAGGAGTTGCGACAAAGTCGTCCTTTGCTCTGCTAAATTTGTAAAGGCTTGGATAATCTCTCGCCAGACTCGGTAGAGGGTAGCGCCAAAAAATTTCGACTGATATGGGGCGGGTTTCTTCCTTAACGCCAAAATCACCGACAATTGTATAACTTTTAAGAATTTCCTGAAATGTCTTGTCGGTGATATCCTTTTCTGGCGCGATTGCGAGAAAAAAAGGTACTACTGAAAATAATAGGAAAATAGTTTTAAAACTAACATTGTAGCTTTGTACTTTAGAAACTAATGCTCTGTAAGATTTGTTATAGTTTCTCCGTTTCATGGGCTCATTTCTTTAACTGACAAAGAGGGTCGCGTAAGGTAAATTCTCTTCACTCAGAGATATAATAAAAAAATATTTTAATCAGCTCCAAAAAAATTAATGTCACAGGGAATGGCAAATATCATTATTGGCCGCTGGGAAGATCCTCATCATACTCACTATCATAGTGAACCTGGAACTCAATCCTTCTATTTAGCGATCTTCCTGCTTCTGTTCCATTATGAGAAATTGGTTTGGTATCGGCGTATCCCGCTATAGAAAGCATGCTCACAGGGAAATTACTTTCTCTAATCATGTATTTTGCGACAAACGCAGCTCGAAGGGATG
Source organism: Oligoflexia bacterium (assembly GCA_030432875.1). GTDB lineage: Bacteria > Bdellovibrionota_B > Oligoflexia > Oligoflexales > JAGOVF01 > JAUILP01. The sequence goes on from JAUILP010000030.1 coordinate 22,540, forward strand.
AGAGTTCCCAGTTTGTGTATTCGCCTTGAGGCGGGATGTTGTCTGTATGTCCTTCAATCGTAATTGGTCTGTTGAGTCCTTTGATAATAGCAATAACATTGTCCAAATCTCTAAGTGCTGAACGTTTGACGGCTACCCCTCCTGAGGTGTAAAAGTGCCGCGCGAGTAAGCGCAGTTTAAATCCTTTTGCGTTGCGGTGGATAGAAACAATTCTTTCTAAGCCTAGAGACTCACTATCCCTAAATTTCTTATCGCCATAAAGCCGCTCCTCGATCTCTTTTGTCACTTTCGCAAAATCGTCATTGATAACTTTTACGGGTACGCTGCTCGATGGGTATTTTTGGATAAGCGAGGGGCGTACTTGGTTGCCTCGCATATTTTCAAAGATTCCCCATCCGGCTTCGGATGGAGCTGTGCGCCGATTGTAGGGGATTTCTTCTAACGGGGTGTTAAAGCTTTCCTGGATTGAACCGGTAACTTGCTCTTGTTCCTTTTTTTCATTGCCAGCCGTAGAAAGCGCATAAAGAACCACAAACACGGCAAAAAGTAACGTTACCATATCAGCATAACTGACAAGCCATCGTTCATGATTTTCAAATTCAGGACACTTTTTTTTGACGCCCAAAACGCACCCTTTTTTTTCTCTTCAATGTCTTATCTATACGTCTGAACCACCGTTATAAGCTATAAAGGAGAAACTTTGTAAGCTAACCAATTAACTTTTACCCTAAGGTGGTCGTCCTATTCTCCTGCTTTATGATGGCAAAAGACCTCTAGTTTCGTCTCGATAACTTTCGGGTTTAGGCCCGAAAGGATGCCTTCCACACCGATGATAACCATCGTTTTTGCATGACTCTCGAGCATCGCTTTACGTTTTATTTTTTTTCCTATAGGAATGAAAAATATGTTGGCGGCTCCAACACCGTATAGCGTCGCTACGAATGCCACCGCGATACCGGGGCCAATCATTTCTGGTTTATTCAAGTTTTCCATAACGTGGATAAGACCAAGAACCGCACCTAATATCCCTACGGTAGGGGCAATAGCGCCGAAATCTTCCCAAAAATGAACAAATACTTCAATCTCTTCAAGTTCAACATGTTGTTCTGTTTCGAGTGTATCACGAATAATGGCAGGATCAGTTCCATCAACAGCCATTTGAATTGCTTTGCCAAGGGGGCCAAATTTGATGGATTCTCTTTTTTTCTCCAGTGCCAAAATTGACTCTTTTCGTGCCGTCTGTGCTAAATCAATAATTTCGGTGCGCAGCTCATCTGGATTGACAGAAGGATTTTTTAACCAAATTCCTAGGGATTTGAAGGCACCAATGTAATCATTTAGAGGATAGGCAATCATCAATGCACCAGCAGCGCCTCCTAGTACAATCAGCGCAGCTGTTAATTGAAGAATGGAAGATATATGTCCTCCTTCCAGAAGAAGGCCAGTGATAATCATACCGAGGGAAACAACGGGGCCAAGAAGGCTGGTCAAATCCATGGGAAATTTTCCTTAAATCAGCATCATATGTTACAAGCTACCGCATCTTCTGTTATTGTTTTTCCAGAGTCCTTTAGGGCATTTTTAAGAATGCTCGTTTTATGTTTTTCGACTAATCTTTGAATATCTGTAATGCTTTCGGTAACAATAATGGATTCGCCATTAGTAAAAAAAACGACCGAATCTGGGCTTTGTTCGATATATTTGATGGTTTCTAAATTTATGAGGCACGAAGAGCCATTTATTTTTGTCAAAATAATCAACGAAGGGTCCTATCATTATATTATTGATGTATGCTCTAATTGTAGCAAATATAGAAAAACTATGATACTTTGACACCTTTATCTTCGAGATGCTTCCAAAGTGGTTTTACTTTAAGCAGTCTCTTGTTTTTTTTAGGAAAATAACAAATTTATTTTTTTCGGAGGAAGCTGTGGATTTATATAGTTTAGAGATCCTGAGCAAAAAACTGGTGGAGAAATATCAGCATGTTTGGGGGTTTCTTTGATGTCCCAAGAAAAAGGGAACGCCTACAACAAATTGAAGATCAGATATCTTTAGACCCAGATTTTTGGAATGATCCGAAGGCCTCGGCCCCGCTTTTAAAAGAAAAAAAACTTCTGAGTATTTTTTCTGAAAGAGCGGATAAACTCCTTCAGCTTAAAGATGATCTTGAGGCGGCGCTTTCCTTGGCGAAAGAGAGTGAAGAGTTTTTTGCCGAGTGCGAGAATACTGCCAAGATGCTTGAAGAACAGCTTAATGATCTTGAAATACAAAGTTTGCTCTCGGATGAGCAGGACGGCAATGATGCCATAATTACCATTAATGCGGGAGCAGGTGGTACGGAGTCATGTGACTGGGCGGCAATGCTGCTCAGAATGTTTTTGAGATACGCAGAGAGGAAGGGATGGCAAGCGACTATCTATGATGAAATTGCGGGTGATGGTGCAGGAATTAAAAGCGTAACTGTGGAAATAAAAGGGGAATTTGCTTTTGGTTTGCTAAAAGCAGAAATTGGCGTGCACCGTTTGGTGCGTATAAGCCCTTTTGATGCCAATGCTCGAAGGCATACCAGTTTTGCCTCTGTTTTTGTTATTCCTGTCGTAGATGAAAATGTCGATATTGATATCAATCCTGCTGATCTAAGAATTGATACGTTTCGTGCTGGAGGAGCTGGAGGGCAGCATATCAATAAAACAGATTCAGCTGTTCGCATCACTCACGTGCCCACAGGGATAGTCGTACAAAGTCAAACCCAAAGGTCGCAGCATCAAAATAAGGACGCAGCCATGGGTTTGCTCCGCAGTAAGCTCTACGAAAAAGAGATGGAAAAGCGTCAGCAAGCAAAAAATGAACTTGAAAATACCAAGGAAGATAATAGTTGGGGGAGCCAAATTAGAAGCTATGTTTTAGCGCCATATAAGTTGGTAAAGGATCACCGCACGGATATAGAATCATTTAATCCAACAGAGGTTTTAGATGGGGGCATAGATATGTTCATTCATGCTTTTCTTGTAAATAAAGTGAGAGCGCATCAGTCTTAGCAGTGAAAGTGAATCCCGCAAATCACGAATGTCAATTTGCTTTTCTTAATAACTTTAGAAATTGCCAAGATAGGTCATAACAATTTCTCTAAAATCACATAATATTTTTTCCAGAACTAAATAAAATAACAAAATCATGTTATGATTAGTGAAAGTGAATTTATTAACCTTTGATTTTATAGGTTTTGATATGAATGCACAAAAGATTTTTGAAGTTGTTAAGAAAAGTGATTATAGTAAGCGCTATAAAGAACTCCACTGGGAAGGTGGTTTTACAGAATACCTAAACATGGTGATCGAAAACCCATTGGTTGCGCGAACAGCTTTTCAGCGCATTTATGATATGATTTCATCCTACGGCAACACAACATATGTCGAGTACAAGAAAAAAATAACCCACTACAAATTTTTTGATGATCCGATTGATCATGGCAAGGATGCTATTTTTGGGCTAGACGTCCATTTGATGAAGCTCGTCAATGTCTTTAAAGCCGCTTCTTTGCATTATGGGCCAGAAAAACGAGTCATTCTATTGCATGGACCCGTTGGTAGTGCTAAATCAACCATAACTAGGCTGTTTAAGAAAGGCATCGAAAGTTATTCTCGCACTCCTGAGGGAGCTCTATATACTTATAAATGGACCAATCTCGCTGAAGTTCTTAAAATGGAAAATCATTTGGCTTGTCCCATGCATGAAGACCCACTTCATTTGGTGCCCTCCGAGCGCAGAGCTGCTGTTTTAGAGGTTATAAATAAAAATCGGGATTTAGATAAAACAGTCCGTATTCAAGGTGAACTCTGCCCTCCTTGCCGCTATATATTTAATGGCCTTATGGAGCATTATCAAGGTGACTGGCAGCTCATAATTGACAATCATGTACGCGTGAGCCGACTAATCCTGTCAGAGCAAGATCGTATCGGTATTGGTACGTTTCAACCTAAGGATGAAAAGAACCAGGATTCGACAGAACTGACTGGCGATATTAATTACCGAAAGATTGCCGAGTATGGATCAGATTCTGACCCACGCGCCTTTAATTTTGACGGCGAGTTTCACGTAGCAAATCGTGGCATCATCGAATTTGTCGAGGTGTTAAAGCTTGACGTTGCATTTTTGTACGATTTGTTGACGGCGAGTCAAGAGCACAAAATAAAGCCGAAAAAATTTGCGCAAACTGATATTGATGAAGTGATCATCGGTCATACCAATGAACCTGAATTCAAGAAATTACAAAATAACGAATTCATGGAAGCGTTAAGAGACCGAACGGTTAAGATTGATATCCCTTATATCACTAAATTGTCGGAAGAAATCAAGATTTATGAAAAAGATTTTAATGCCAAAACAGTTCCCCACATTCACATTGCTCCACATACATTAGAAATGGCGGGGATGTGGTCTGTATTAACGCGACTCGAAGAGCCCAAAAAAGCAAACTTGACGCTCATGCAAAAACTCAAGCTATATAATGGCAAAACAACTCAGCAGTTCACCGAAGATAATATTAAGGAGCTGCGCAAAGAAGCCAATCGTGAAGGGCTTGATGGCATCAGTCCTCGATATGTCCAAGACAAAATTTCCAATGCTTTAGTTATTGACAAAGGTAACGGCTGTATCAACCCATTTATTGTTCTCAATGAACTTGAAACAGGGTTAAAAGGACACTCTTTGTTAAATGATGATGAACTGCGCAAGCACTATAAAGAACTTATTGCTGAGGTAAAAAAAGAATTTGAAAATGTCGTAAAAACAGAAGTTCAAAGAGCGATTTCCGCAGATGAGGGTGCCATCGAAAAACTTTGCGGCAACTACATTGACAATCTCAAAGCTTACATTCAAAAAGAAAAAGTTAAAAACGCATACACAGGTATTGATGAAGAACCTGATGAAAGACTTTTAAGATCAATTGAAGAAAAAATTGATATACCTGAAAGTCGCAAAGATGACTTCCGCCGTGAAATAATGAATTACATCGGGGCTCTTGCGATTGAAGGAAAAACATTTGATTTTAGGATGAATGAGCGCCTCCACAGAGCTTTGGAGCTCAAGCTATTTGAGGATCAAAAAGATACCATAAAGTTAACGACTTTAGTTTCTAATGTTGTAGACCAAGAAGCGCAGTCCAAAATTGATGTGGTGAAAAATCGTCTCATCAAAAATTATGGTTATTGTGAAGTTTGTGCTACAGATGCGCTTGGATTTGTTGCGAGTATATTTGCTAGAGGCGATGCTTTGAAGCGTGCTAATTAGCATTTGGCGCAGGAGCGCCAAATGCGTGTCCTGAAGGGCAAGGCCCTGAAGGATCTCCGTGCTAAGTATTAGATTTGTGGCGGTCCTTTGTCGCAGTAAGTAAATGGTGCTCGCGCGGTACGGTGTTTCGCGGCAAATGCGCGGTAAGTAAATGGTACTCGCACGGTACTCTGTTTCGCGGCAAATGGGTGGCCTGAATGACGCCTGTTAATGAGCGTTCGATTTGAGGAGGCCTCTAGTCTTAATCAGAACGCTTCTTTAGTATGAATCTCTGGTTCGCACTCGGGACTAACGAACAGCTGGACTGAAGCGCAAATTTTTTGGGACTTTCTGTGGGGTCTTTCAAGGGTGGGCGAATAAAACAAACCTTTAATTGTATAAAGCTAGCTCTTTATGAAAATGGAATCCGACTTAAATAGATTTAGAAAAATCGTTCGAGGTAAAATTCGTAGTGGCTTGAGAAAGTATATTGCAAATGGAGATCTCATTGCCCGCCAAGGGAAAAAGAATATTACCATACCTTTGCCTCGCATTGATTTGCCACAATTTCAGCTGGGTGATGGTGAAGAAGGTGGTGTCGGCCAAGGAGAGGGCGAGGTTGGTGATGAAGTCGGTCAGGGGCAACCGCAGCCAGGAGAAGGAAAAGCAGGAGAAGCACCCGGTGAGCACTCACTTGAAGTTGATATTTCTTTAGAGGAGCTTGCTGATATTTTGGGTGAAGAACTCGAGCTCCCCAATATTCAGGACAAAGGCAAAAAAAATCTTGAAGCTAAACAATATAAATATACGGGCATATTGAAACAGGGACCCGAGTCCTTAAGGCACTTTAAACGAACTTTTAAGGAAGCCCTTAAACGCAGTATTTCTTCTGGGGTTTATGATCCGGACAACCCCATTATCGTCCCCTTAAAAGAAGATAGAAGGTATCGGTCATACCAGGTTAGCTATAAACCTGCGGCAAATGCTGTCATCCTCTACATGATGGATGTTTCGGGTTCTATGGGAGATGAGCAAAAAGAAATCGTACGCCTTACCAGTTTTTGGCTCGATATCTGGCTCTCACGCCAATACAAAGGTGTTGAAAAAAGGTATATCATCCATGATGCGACGGCCAAGGAAGTCGATCAAAATACGTTTTATCGCACTAAAGAATCTGGTGGTACGCTGATTAGTTCAGCCTACAATCTTGCAGTAAAAATCATAGAAGAAAATTATAATCCGGCAGAATGGAATATTTATCTTTTTCATTTTTCTGATGGGGATAACTGGTCAGGAAATGATACTAACGAATGTCTAAAGCTCATGGATAATGTGCTGCTTCCTATCTCTAATTTGTTTTGCTATGGACAGGTTGAATCGCGATATGGTTCAGGGCAATTTGCCCGAGATTTAACTAAACAGTACGGAGAAACTCACGAAAAGGTGATCGTTGCTCCCATTAAAGACCGTGATGCTATTATGAACGCTCTTAAGATTTTTTTAGGAAAAGGTAAATAACCATGGCTAGCATGTTTGATACTCGTCTTACCCCTGAACTTAAAGAGCTAGCAGAAAATCTCTTGAGAACTGCTACTGAGGCGGGGCTAGATGTTTTTCCCACCGTATTTGAACTTGTTGATTATAAACAACTGAGTGAGATAGCAGCATATGGTGGATTTCCGACTCGTTACCCACATTGGCGCTGGGGAATGGAGTATGAGCGGATTTCTAAAAGCTATACTTATGGTCTTTCTATTATTTATGAAATGGTTATAAATAATAACCCCTGCTATGCCTACCTGCTTCGTGGCAACAGTTTAGTTTATCAAAAAACTGTTATCGCGCATGTTTACGGGCATTGTGATTTTTTTAAAAACAACTATTGGTTTAGTAAAACCAATCGTAAAATGCTTGATCAAATGGCGAATCACTCGTCTCAAGTACAAAAGATAATCAATGAAATTGGGCATGAAGAAGTGGAAGAGTTTGTAGATGTCTGTTTGTCACTGGAAAATTTGATCGATATTCATGCCCCTTTTAAATTTGCGTCAGAAAAAAAAGCTGAAGAAACTCTTGAAGATTTTCGTGAAAAACCTGTCGCTAAATTTGTGGCCAAAAACTACATGGATACCTATATAAATCCTGCTGAATATATGGAACAGCAGAAAAAAGCACAATCAGAAAAAAAAGTTCAGGAACAAAAATTTCCGGCAACTTCGCAGCGAGATGTGTTGCAATTTTTGCTAGAAAATGCCCCTCTGAATATTTGGAAGCGACGAATATTAGAGATTATCCGAAATGAAGCGTATTATTTTGCTCCTCAGGGTCAGACAAAAATCCTAAATGAGGGTTGGGCTACCTATTGGCATAGCAAAATGATGACCGCGTTAGCGCCAGTTTGTGCCGATGAAATCATTGATTACTGCGATCATTATGCGGGAGTCGTCGCCTCTCATCCTGGGCAAGTTAATCCTTATAAACTAGGGGTAGAACTTTTACGTCACATTGAAAAAAGATGGAATAAAGGCCAATTTGGCCTGGAATATATGAGCATTGATGATCCCAAAATACGTAAAGCTTGGAATAAAGACGTGGGGCTTGGAAAGCAAAAACTCTTTGAGGTCCGCAAAATCCACAATGACGTCACTTTTTTAGATGAATTTTTGGATGAAGATTTTTGCCATGAACAAAAAATGTTTATTTATGATTATGACAAACAAAGTGGAAAATATTTTATTTCTGGAAAAGACTTTCGCGAAATAAAATCACGTCTTTTGGACCAATTGACTAATTTCAGCAATCCCATAATTAAGGTGGTTGATGGTAACTATAAAAATCGTGGTGAGCTGCTCCTAGAACATGATTATCAGGCCATGGGCTTAAAGAAAGATTATGCCATAGAGACTTTGAAAAACCTTTTCAAGGTATGGGGGAGGCCCGTCCATGTTTTAACAATACAAGATAAATCTCCTGTAAAGATATCTTTTGATGGAAGCAGTCATTTGGTGGAAAAAATATAAATATAGACACCTTGGGTAAGTATGAAGGCACCAGGATTTGTTATTTTAATTATTGTGAATGCCCTGCTATCTTTTTTGCTTGGCTCTCAATATTTGTATGGCGCAGAGGTTCAGCGCCTTCCTCGGGTTCTTAATGCTGCCGTTCTACCTATACAGTGGAAATTGTCGCAGGAAAATAATTCGGAACTCATCCAAATTAAACAAGATCTAGATCAAGTTTTCTTTTCCTCAATTCAAGCTTCTTCCAAGTTTGTTGTTCTCAATCGCCATTTAACCGCAAGTCTTTGGGAGACAGAAGCGGGTCGCGCTGAGTTAGAAAAGGATTTTGAAGCTCAAGTTTTCGTTAATTTAACAGTGGTTGAAGATCAAGAGTTAATGCGTCTCTCAATAAGACTCCTCGACCCAAATATGAAATCACTTCTTTATGAGTCTGCCGTGCATCCTCGTAGTTTGTTTTTAAATGTTGATAAAACACATCGTGAAAAAGCCATAAAGGAACTCACCTTCCAGTTAATAAATCGCATTCCTCTTGATGCTTATATAACTTCGATCCAAGGGTCTTACCTTACGCTATCTAAAGGCGCCAATCAAAATCTTTCCATAGGTGAAAAATATAAAGTTTACCGCCCCTTTGTTGCGACAACTCACCCTGTGCTAGGGACTTGGAATACTTTTCAGCTTAAGCTGATGGGAGAAATTGAAATCATTGATCTGAAGGACATAACGGCCATCGCAAAAATAAATAATCAAATTTTTCCTGATGCTATCGAAATTACCGATGGCATTATTATTAAAGGCAATCCAGCGCGGCAAGCCTTTGTTTTAAGTCCTGAAGAAAGAGAAAAAGAACTTGCTAAACACGCTATTTTAGATCAAAAAACGTCTTCATCTTTATCTAAGCCCTCAGCCGGGGGCGAAGCAAGCCCAGAGACAGGCTTAACTGGAGGGCGGCAAAAATTAGAGAACGGCCATGAGCTCGGTTCGCCCTACAGGGAATTGGAGGAGGAAAAATTAAATTCAAAGAGCCCCGTGTCTGAGTTGGAAGAAAAATATGCGCGTGACACGGGGAGTGATTCAAACGATCAAAAAAATGTGAGGCCCTCCCAGGATGAAACAAGTGAAGAAAGCGATAGCTATGCTGAGTCCTCGAGTTTGGCTAATAAAAAAACGCAGGAACTCTTGTCGGTATTAGGGTTGCTGCTTAATCAGGTTGATGTTTATACCGGAATTAAAATGTGGCAAATGAGTGGTAGTAGTAATGTCCGCAGTAAACTTAATTTGTTCCCACTTAATGTTTTTGGCGTGCGGGCTCAGCGGCGGCTCATGCCGAAAGTCTTTGCTTCACTTGGTGGCGATGTAGAATTTGGCAAAACCCAGAACGGTTCTTATTCAGGGTTTAATAGTGAGCTTTTACTTGAATACTTTGGTGATGCGAGTTTGTGGGGTAATGGTCAGAAAAAATACACGCTTGGAATTATCGGCTCCTTTTCTGGTCAGGGCATTAACGGCGAGCATCTCGGCGGTGGAGATCAGTTGCGGGGAGGCGGTTTCGCTCGGGTATTTGAAAATTTCAATTTGACGGGCGATCTAGGTAATCCATTGGAAGCTTATGGAGAGCTGAGCATACAGCCCTTAGCACTCGGACGCCTTGGAATAAAAGGCAAGAATTATACTATTAAGTCATCTCTTGGGTGGGGCTTTGCCGCGGGGGCTTATTTACCCCAACATCAACCTCAGAGTTGGCAGTGGGGGGCTGAGCTAGGCTACAGTACGTGCAGTTATACTCTCAGCAGTCAAAAGGAGCTTTCCTCAACCGCTTTCACTATAATGGGAATGGGTCGTTATCGCTTTTAGGGTTACCCAGTCATTAATAGGTTAAGCAGGTTATTTTCTTTTTTCCACTAACATCATGAGTGTTAAATAAAGTACTTGCACAATTCTAAAAAATTTGTAATATCGAAAGACCTCATGCATTTGGGGGTTTAGCTCAGTTGGTAGAGCGTCGGATTTGCATTCCGAAGGCCAGGAGTTCGAATCTCCTAACCTCCACCAGATTTCACTTCACTTCTTTCCTTTTTGGGGTACTGCGTTTTCAAAGAAGGTATGACTTCGACGCAAATTTTTAAAGTTCCCAAATCAGGAAAATCTTCAGCATAAATTTAGTTTTTTTATATCAAAGATAGTATCCTTCCCCAATGATAATGGCCTCAACCTATTGTTTTTCAAAAAAAACATCGAAAAATGCTTGGGCTAAAAGGCCGGTAATTTAAGTTAGTTGCATTTTTCACTCACGCTGCCCCATTTTGTTTACACGCGCCTCCTAATATTCGCCTTTTATCTGCCGAAATTACACCAGTACCAGTGGATTAAGGATCTCATGTTAATGCTTTTTATCCGAAAAAGACTTTGTAGAGGATTGGGATTACTCCTTTTCTTGGCACTAGGAGAACTAAATCCCTCTGTAGCAAAGACGATAGGGCTTGAGCTTGCCTATGGCTACCGCAGTATACTTCACAATGAGTTTCTCTCTCCAGATTCGGGAACAAGCACGGAACAATCTGCTCGCTTCTGGTTTTATCTGTCAGAGAATCTAGCAATGGGCGCTATATATCAGCAAGGCCAATTTAACATGATTGGCGATCCCTCCCGAATCGACGTCACTCTTGATGGAAAGTGGAGCTATAGCAATTATGGCCCCCAAATTCTTATGGAGGAAAACTTTGGAGGCGTCATCAGGCCATTTTTTTCCTTGGCCTACCTGATGGGACAGTCACGTCTATCGCTTAATAGTCTCACGCTGACGTCAGGGGCTAGCGATGCGAACTTGACCACGCAAATTGAGACGGTATCTGAGTTGTCTTCTCAGGGACTCCAAAGCGAAATAGGAATAAGAATGGGTCAAACCTACGGTCTGCGACTTTCCTATATTAATAGCTATGAGCTAATCAAAATGAACGACCTTTCAACCCAAGTTTTACGCACAATAGATGGTAAGCGTGAGGCTTTTGACCCCTTAGATCAGAGTTTTTCTAGTGTCGCGGAGCAGGGGGGAAATAAAAAATTTGGTCACTTTACCTATTCGTTCCTACTTGGCTTAGACATAGAGTTTTAGGAACGCAGAAAAATTACCAAGGAGGTGAGTCCCCCAGCGAATCCAGAGGCTCATTGTTAAGTTCTTCTTGCCTTGACCACTCCAAATTGAGTAGGTTCTGAATGTCTGCTTGAACGCGCGTCGTTTCAGCAAAGCCTTGCCCATAACAGATACTGTAAGGCCCATAAGCCCCCGCATCACATATTGCTGCCGTACTTTCGCCGTCTCCAATTATTTTTTCAAGCCAAGAAGTTAGGTCTATTGGCGCATTTAAATTTACCGACGGATCGAAAACCATGGCTCTTTGGTTTAGGGAAAAAATAGGCGCAACATGATACCACCAATGAACTTCACCTGTCGGATGATAAGGAGTGGTACTAGAAAGACTTCCGAAAACAAAAATTTTTTGAAACGCAATATGGCTTTGTTCTCGCATGACTTCTGCTCTGGTATAGCACCCATCATCAGGATAAAACCAGGTAATCCTTCTTGCGAGTTCTGGGTGAGCGCTGTCGCGCAAAAATTGACTATTTCTCAAATATAAAAATTCAGCATTGATATCTTCTAAGGACGTGTAGTCAATGAGATGAGACGAATCTAAAAGCTCAATATCAACCGCATTACTGTGAACGGAGTGAAGATTGAAATAGGCGGCAAGCTTTAGTTGTGATAACCCTTGCCTAAAGCGGCCCTCGGCTTCAAAATAACTTTCATGGATATTGCGGTAAGCTGATAATTCTGTGCGGCTATCTGTTAAAACGATCTCCCGCTCCCCTGTGTTTCCACAAGCAGGCATTAAACTAAAGCTAAAAAGTATCATCACTAAAGTTCTCAATTGCTTCGCCCCCATCGCGAGTCTCTGATTATTATCGGCATGTGCCTTTTTTACTTGATGATTGTATTGTTTTTTTAAAATTAGGGTACATTGACAGTTCTAAGTCGAAGACATTTATACCCAATCAAAAAAAATGGAAAGCCGTGTTGTGTAGTCTTTTAGGCAAATGGGGAAATAAATATTTGCTGTGCATCATTCTTCGCGTTACCATTGCGAACGTTTCAGTTTTTAAAGGGATTTTTTGTGTCACCAAAAAATTCTACATAAGTTTCCGTTTATATTTTTAAGGGCATTATTATGACCAAACGTAAACCGACCCCAACAGCAGCACCGATAGTAACATATAGAAAACTCTGGCCTTTTGTCAGGCCTGAAATTAAATCATTGCTACTCGGTTTGGTGTTTTTAGCTCTTGGTTCCAGTATGGTTCTGGTCTTTCCGCAAACAGTTAAACTTACGATAGATCAGGCGCTGACCCAAAAAGATACTCATTTAATAAATCAGCTGGGTTTAGCCATGCTGCTTGTTCTGTTTTTGCAGTCAATTGCCGCTGCGGCTCGTTACTATTTGTTTAGTTACGCAGGAGAGCGCATCGTTAAGAATATTCGCGAACATCTTTTTAGTGCTCTGTTAAGGCAGGAAATTGGTTTTTATGATGGCCAGATGACAGGTGATCTTATGAGCCGACTTACCGCTGATGCGACGATTTTGCAAAATGCTCTAAGCGTAAATATTTCGATGATTCTTCGCAACGCGGTTGCCGTTTTAGGTGGTTTAACCTTGCTGCTGGTCACATCGGTTAAATTAACCTTAGCCTTACTGGCTATTTTGCCGCCTGCGGCTTTTCTTGCGGCTGTTTTTAGTAAAAAAGTAAAAAGTTTATCCCACCAGACTCAGGAATCAATCGGCCTCGCTAGCTCTGTAGCTGAAGAAACCTTGTCTAATATCCGTACGGTCAAGTCATTTGCCGCGGAAACATTTGAACTCAGTCGCTATGAAGGGGCCTTAGGCAAAGCGCTAAGTGTGGCAAAACAGCGAATTACCATGATAGCAAAATTTATGGGCTCTGTGTCCCTCCTCGGTCTAACCGGAGTCACTGCTGTTATCTGGTACGGAGCACACATGGTCATAAGTAACGAGCTCTCCATTGGAACCCTTTCCGCATATATTCTTTATACTTTAACTGTCGCTATTTCTTTTGCCACACTTGGGGGGCTGTGGACCGATTTGATGGCGGCGATAGGTGCTTCAGGCCGAATTTTTCATATTTTAGAGCGTCCTATATACCTGTCTACTTCAGGAACCCAAAAATTGCCCTCTTTGTCCGGAGCCATTAAGTTTTCTATGGTAGATTTTTCCTACCCAACGCGTCCGGATGTTTCGGTGTTTCAAGATATGTCGTTTGAGATCGCAGCCGGAGAAATTGTCGCTCTGGTGGGTTCATCGGGAAGTGGTAAATCCACAATCGCTGCTTTGGTTCAACGGTTTTATGATCCCACAAGCGGAATGGTTACCCTGGATGGTATTGATTTAAAGGAGCTAGATCTTCTTTGGTTGCACCAGCAAATAGGGACGGTTTCTCAGGATCCCGTGTTGATGTCAACATCTATTTGGAACAATATAGCCTATAGCCGCCCTGAGGCCTCATTTGAGGAAATTACTTCCGCGGCGCGCCTTGCTCATGCTGAAGAATTTATCCTGAAGTTTCCGGACGGCTACAATACCCTTGTCGGCGAGCGCGGCGTTCAGTTGTCCGGTGGTCAGAGGCAGCGTATCGCTATTGCGCGAGCAACCTTAAAAAATCCAAAAATTCTCATATTAGATGAAGCAACCAGCGCGCTCGATGCTGAAAACGAATATTTGGTGCAAGCGGCTTTAGAAAAGCTTATGCAGGCTAAAACAACAATCATCATTGCGCATCGATTGTCGACGGTCAAGCGTGCTCATCGCGTGGTCGTTATGAATGGTGGCGTTATAGTCGAGATGGGGAGTCCAGAGAAACTTCTTTCTAACAAACAGGGATTCTACTATAGTTTAGTCGAGCGACAGCTCAGTTAAATCATAAAGGAATAAATGTATGGACCGAAATATCCTCCAAGTTGAGAAGGTAGACCCAGCAGCGTTGAAGGCGATAACTTCGTTTCATGAAGACATTGTAAGTGAAGTAAAAGGAGCTATCGAAAAGAATCCTGTAGTCATCGTCGGGATGGCGCATAATCCCTTTGTAAAAAAAGTGCGCAAGGAATTTACGGCGTATGGTCTCAGTTTTCAGTATTTAGAATATGGTAGTTATTTTTCTCAGTGGAAACAGCGTTTAGCCATTAAGCTTTGGAGCGGGTGGCCCACTTATCCCCAAGTTTTTATCGATGGTGTTTTAATTGGTGGGTGTGCGGAAGCTTTGGCGATGCTTAAAAAAGGGGGGGCTAGCAGGCAGGCGTAAAAGAGATTCGTAGCCGATGATTGCCAATTTTTTTACAATTGAGCTAATGAGTTATGGTGATACTTAAATAAGAAATGAAGTTTGTTGAAAAATTCTAAATAGTTTTTAGGTAGCCCTTGATTAGCATTGCTTTAATGCCAAGTTATCTTGTGGGTTAAGGAATTATTTGTTTTAGAAAATCTCTTTCAAAATTAGCGCCCCAGGAACATAAGGAAATATTTTTTTTATGCCTAAGTCCAAAGGATTTTGATTTGCTATTAAGGCGTAAAGTTGCGTCAAAAGTCGTTGTCCAATCAACAATCAGTTCAGGAGAGCTTTCATTTATATAAAGAGGGATCATTTCGACAATCTGCTCTGACCTTTCCTCGCGAGTCGGATGAGAATCTACAGGTAAGAAATTTGATAAATAGTCTTCTGGGGAGAGATAGTTTTCGGGCAATTCTCCCGCCGGGCCTGCAGTAGATAAACTACTAGTTTCTTCGTTGCTAATTTTATCAAACAAACTCAAGCTGCTTTCAATAATGTCTTCAGATGACACGCCGAATCTATTGCAAATAATCCCTCCCATGGTATCGGCTTGAGACTCCAAAGACTTCTTTTTGACCCAAATGGGTAGCTAGAACTTTTTCCAAAGACTCCGCAAGATTATAAAATCAGATGTTGATTGACTAAATGTTCTTGTTGTTTTGTCATAATGTTTGTTTAAGTATGTTTTTATCGCCTCTTTTAATTCTTCACCAATATCGGTTGATTCGCGTTCAGAAAGAAGGTCTTTAAATTTTTCAATTTCCACTTGGTGATTTCTGGTGGAGTGTGCCATTTCATGGCAAACAGTGAAAAGTAACTCCATTGGGTATAAATTTTCTATTGTCGCAGTTGGTAATAGAATATTTTGTTCAAAAGCTTCCGCATTTATAATGTCTGCTGAATATATGACAAAAGAAAAATCGCGCCAAGGACTCAGTGACTGAATATTAAAGCCTTTATTACTGAATTCTGTTAGATAATCTGTTTTACTTTGATAATCCATATCTGCTTCAGGCAGTGTTTTGCTCATATTCGACTTTTCAAGAGGCAATACTGGTTCTCCCAGCATTTGAGCCTCGGCTAATGAATAAAGGTACCCCTCTTCGACCGGAATAATTTCTGTTTGATGGGTGGGATAGTGTTTTTCTCGAGCATCAAAAGACTGAGATTTTCCACAGGCATAATGCAAGTTGAAAAAAAAAGACAACAAGGAAAGATGCCGCAACATTTTATTTAAACCCAAAGAATTTTAAAATATTATTATCAAAGTAACTCATTTCCCCTATTCTCTTCGGGATATACCTTTAAGAACTTGAGAGGAATGAAGAGGTCCTTTGGCTCAAGTTAGTGGTGGCGTATCAAATAAAAAATGTTCATTATAATAGGCAGATAAGGTGTCTCAAAGATTTCTTATCTACTCATTTTAAACACAAAAGTAAATAAAAATCTTTATAATAATTGGACTAAGGAGAACAAACTTTCTTGAGACTTAAGGTTTGACAGGATGAAGCTCAGCAAATAATGGTTCCGACGAATCTATTGATTCTCATTGATTAGGGCCTGTACTCACATCTAATTTAAACTATTGAAATCAAAACAGTTTCTCACGACAATCTTTTTTAAAAAACAAAAGGAAGCTTGAGAAACATGTTGCGGATGATGCTAACCGATCAAGGATGGTCGAGGCTGGTGCCAATTTTGAAGAGCCTGCGAGTTCATTATTCACCTGGCATTAGACTCTTTGTTG